>DJTQ01000360.1 GCA_002439285.1 Paenibacillaceae bacterium UBA6304 | reverse complement strand
CGGAATATCCGCGGCCTCAAATGAGAAGAGATGAATGGATAAATTTAAACGGCCTGTGGGACTACGCAATTACTCCTAAGGGAGAAGACAAGGAATACAAAGAACCGGTTTCATGGGATGGCCATATTCTTGTGCCTTTTCCGGTGGAATCGGCCCTGTCGGGAGTTCAGAAGCCATTGGGTCCAGAGGAATGGTTGTGGTACCGGAGAACATTTACCGTGCCGGAAGAATGGATCGGTAAAAAGCTGCTGCTGCATTTTGGGGCGGTGGATTGGAAGGCCGAAATCTGGGTTAACGGGCGCAAAGCGGGTGAACATACCGGAGGCTATACTCCTTTTTCGCTGGATATAACCGGGCATTTGAACATGGGGACAACAGGGCAAGAGAAAGATCAGGAACAAGAACAAGAGATCATTGTGCGGGTTTGGGATCCGACGGAAACGTTTGGACAGGAGCGCGGTAAACAATCCTTGCACCCCAAAGGGCTGTTCTATACGGCGGTTTCGGGGATTTGGCAGACCGTATGGCTGGAGCCGGTTCCTGAAGAACATATTGCTTCCTTTCGGATAACGCCGGACCTAGCGGCCAGTGAGCTATCCTTATCTATACATATTAATGCTGTCGGCGGACGAGATCTTGGGCAAATCCGCTTCGAGGCGACCGCTTATGCGAATGGTGAAACGGCGGCTATAGGCAGCAGTTCTATCGGAGGTGAGTTGAAGCTGTCCCTGCCGGAAATGAAGCTGTGGAGCCCGGATTCCCCGTTTCTATACGATCTTACGATCACATTGATGGCAGAAGACAGTAGCACCATCGATACGATCCAAAGTTACTTTGCGATGCGGTCTTTCGGTGTCGGCAAGGATAAGGCCGGCTTAACGAGATTACTTCTGAACGGAGAGCCGCTGTTTCAGCAGGGCGTTTTAGATCAAGGATACTGGCCTGACGGTTTATATACCGCTCCGAGTGACGAAGCTCTGGCTTATGATGTTGAAATCACCAAGCAGCTCGGATTCAACATGACCCGGAAACATATCAAGATCGAGCCAGCTAGATGGTATTATCATTGCGACCGGCTCGGACTGATCGTCTGGCAGGACATGATTAACGGCGGCGGGGGCTGGAATCATCTGCATCATTTTATACTCCCTAATTTTGTAAGCGCAATCAAAATAAAGGATGACAAGTACAAAGTCTATAAAGCCTTGGGCAGAGCGGACGCCTCCAATCGCGACAACTACCGCAAGGAGTTAAAAGAGATGATCGACGCGTTGTACAACGTACCGTGCATCGGAATGTGGGTCCCCTTCAATGAAGCCTGGGGACAATTCGATGCCGCCGACACTGCGGAATGGCTCAAGGCCTATGATCCGTCACGGCCGGTGGACCATGCCAGCGGCTGGCATGACCAAGGGGCGGGCGATCTCAAGAGCGTGCACATTTATTTCCGCAAGCTAAAAATGCCGAAGAAGTCCGAGGGACGCGCGGTCGTGATTTCCGAATACGGCGGCTATAGCCTGATGGAGAAAGGCCATGTTTGGCAGGAAGGTAAGGGCTTCGGCTATAAGAAATACAACAGCCGGGAAGCGCTGAACGCAGCTTATGCCTCGTTGATCAAGGATCAATTGAAGCCTTTAGTTATCCAAGGGGTAGCGGCTGCCGTTTATACCCAATTGACCGATGTGGAGACCGAATTGAATGGGATCCTCACCTATGACCGGGAATTCACGAAACTGGATGCCGAACTGCTGAACGAACTGCATGACGATTTAAGGGAGAGGGGTTGAGGTTATTAAAAACGGAGGTATTTCCGCCAAAAACTGGACACTGATCTGGATTCTCGGCATGGCGGGCCAAATTTGCTGGAATATCGAAAACTCCTGGTTCAACACCTTTGTCTATGCCAAAATCGCTAAAGATCCATCCATTATTTCTTGGATGGTGGGCATCAGCGCGGTCGTATCTACGCTGACCACTTTTTTGATCGGGACCTGGGGAGACCGGGCCGGAAAGCGGAAACCGTTTATCGCCACGGGATTCATCTGCTGGGGGATCTTCACGATGGCTTTCGGGGCCACGGAGTTTCTGCCCAAAAACCCTCTGATCATCGCAATTGTTGTGATCGTGGTGGCGGATGCCGTCATGAGCTTCTTCGGCTCGACCGGATATGATGCCGGATACAACCCGTGGACTACGGATATTTCGAATGTGCATAACCGGGGCAAGCTCGGTGCGGCTTTTGCCGCCATGCCGGTGTTGGCTACGATTTTCGGCGCTGTTGTATCCGGAATGCTGGTGGATGCTCTTGATTTCTTTCCCTTTTTTACGATGATGGGCGCCATGGTGACCGTAACGGGAATTTATACGCTGTTTGCCTTGAAGGATGACCCGGGGTTGAAGGCAAGGAAGCAGGAAGGCGGCTATTGGCGCCAGTTTGCCGAAGTGTTCAGGATTCGTACGGTAATAGAGAACAAAGAGTTGTTCTGGGTTTTCGTGATTAATGCTGTGTTCTTTACCGCTTTTAATGTGTATTTCCCCTACATTACCATCTACCTTAACAACTACCTCAACATGAGCTACTCGCTATCAGGCGCTTTACAGGGCATTGGACTCGTTGCCGCTATTTTTCTGACTCTTCCCGCGGCAGGTTTTATTAAACAAGGCAAGCTGGCTTCCGTCATTCTGTTTGCCATTGTGGCCAATGCGATCGGACTACTCATCATCTTCCAGTTTTCCAGCTATATTGTGCTACTAATCGGAATCTTCGGGGCCGGGATCGGCTATGTGCTGATGATGCAAACCATGACCGCCTGGGTCAAAAACCTGTACCCGGAGCAACAGCGCGGGCAATTCGAAGGGATTAGAATGGTCTTTGCCGTCTGCTTGCCCATGGTGATCGGACCAATGATTTCAGGCTTCGTGATCCGGCGTTTCGGGGTTCATATGGTCATTGACGGAGTATCGGGTATGGTGCCGACGGAAATGCTGTTTCTGGTTTCCGCAATGGTGACGATTCTTACGTTATTGCCACTGATCCCGGCGGGCAGATACGCCAGGCTGCGGATGCAGCCGGAAGCTTCAAACCCAAAATAGAAACAACCATAAAGATGGAGGTGTAGTTATGCAGCAAAACTATCAAAATCAGATCGGTACGCCAGGGGACCTGCTCGATGGCAACGGAGCCCTATTGCAGAAGGGATATTCGACGCAAGCTGTGTTGAATTATAATCGAAAAGGGATTAAGGCACCGCCTTGGAAAATCAAAGAATGGGATTTCTACCAGGTGTCCAATAACGATTACTGTCTGCAGCTCACGATCGGGCATGTGTCCTATGCAGGCAGTATCTCGGTCAAATTGTTTGAATTTGCTACCGGAAAACACTATGAAATTACCCGAATGCTTACCTTGCCGTTTAACCGTCTGCATATGCCACTATCGGCCGGAGAAGGGGATTTGACCTACAGCCGGAAAGATATGTTCATGCAGTTCCAGGTGTACGAAGGCGGACGGAGACTGATTTGCCGGGCCAATGGCAAGAACCTGCCGAGTTTTGAGGTTGATGTCGCCTTGTCCCAGCCCGATAAGACGTCGCTGGTCATCGCCACGCCTTTTGATGAACAACGCTCTTATTTTTACTACAATCATAAGATCAACTGCATGCCTGCCTCCGGCTTTGTAAAAGTGGACGGGAAGGAGTACCGTTTTGAACCGGAATCCTCTTTTGGACTGCTGGATTGGGGGAGGGGCGTGTGGCCGTTCCGGCATGAATGGTTCTGGGGAAACGGCAGTTGTTATGTGAACGGGAAACGTTTTGGCTTCAATATCGGCCACGGTTTCGGAAATACATCGGCAGCCACGGAGAACATGCTCTTCTATGACGGTAAGGCCCATAAGCTAGGCCAGGTCATCTATGATTTGCCTGCTGGCGGCTATATGTCCAAGAAGAAGATTACCAGCGACGATGGAAGATTCGAAATGGAATTCACGCCGATTTATGACCAGCAGACGGCGACAAAAATGCTGTTTGTGGACAACAAATGCCACCAGCTATTCGGCACCTTTACGGGCACAGCGGTACTGGACGACGGTCAGGTTCTGGAAATTAAAGAGATGGTTGCTTTTATCGAACATGCGGTAAACAATTGGTAGTAATAGTAGAATAGAATCCCGTTGAGATCGGAATTTTACGACCTGTAATGAAGGGTGACTGCGAATGACCATTGTAAAGGAAATAATACTCCAGTTATTTTTTTCTCTTATGCCCTTTCTAATGTTCAATGTTTACTATCGGGATAAGCCCCGGAATGTTTCGCGGAAATTCATTATCGTTACCACTGCGATTTGCTTGTTCTTCTCTATGACCCTCGGTGCCAGTGTGGTTAGCGGATATTTTTATGACATCAGATACGTGCTTCTCCTATTCGGACTGATCTTTGGAGGACTGCAAGCAGGCGTGATCCTGCTGTTGGAGTTTGTACTGTACCGCTTGCATATAGGCGGTGACGGGACAGGAATTGCACTGCTCATTATGGTGATTCTCTTTCCCCTGTCGCTTGTTTTGAGCCGGATATACCATGCTTGCCTACGAAAAATGCCCGTCATTATATTGGCGGGCTTCATCTTCTTCTTCGTTCCGTTTCTATTCGTCTATTGGCAAACTCCCGAATCTATCGAGAATAATTTGATGTTTCATATCCTGGTCATGCCGGTTCAGAATTTTATCGGCAGTTGGCTGCTGATTTCGTTGTTCCAAAAGGCGATAAAGGATAAGGAGCTGTTTATTAATTACGCGCATAATGAAAGAGTGGAAATGATTGGCCAGGTAGCCGCCTCGCTGGTACATGAAGTGCGCAACCCGTTGACCGCGGTAAAGGGGTTCTTAAAGCTGATTCGTGAGTCCGCGCTGGAGCGGGATCGGGTTAACCGCTACATCGATATCTGCGTAACCGAGGTGGAACGGACCGAATATATACTCTCCGAGTATCTATCCATCTCCAAGCCGTTAACGGATCATCAAGAACCGACAGACCTTTCGGATCTGCTGCAAATTACAGTGGAAGTCATGCGTCCTTATGCGAATATGAATAATGTCGGACTGGAAGGGCGTATCTCGGTCCCCTCCGTTTTGATTTTGGCCAACCCGGAGAAAACCAAGCAAATTCTGATGAATATGATCAAAAATGCAATTGAAGCCTGCTATGATTCCACGGAGGGAAAAGTAACCCTAGAACTGGGAGTAGCGGGGGGGAAAGCCGTATTGACGATTGAAGACAACGGGATTGGGATGACGAAAGACCAGGTCGAGAAGCTGGGCACCGTGTTTTTCTCCACCAAGGCCAAGGGGACGGGGCTGGGGCTAACCTTCTCCTATCAGGCAATTCAGGCGATGGGGGGAACGGTAACCTTGAAGAGCGTCCATGGGGCGGGAACCCGTTTTACGATCAGTTTGCCGATATATGAACGGGCGTAGGACCGGACTGAAAACAAGTAAACGCTGCTAGCCTGTTTGCTGGCCTAAAATGTCACGCTTCGGCATATCCATGGGATATAGAGGAGCGTGAGAATCTTGGACAAGATCGTGGAACGTTATTATCAGGTAAAGCAGCAGCAAAAAGAGCTGGACCAGGAACTTGGGGAGCTTCGCCAGGTAATTCTGGATCACTGCCGGGAGCAGGGGACGACCGGTCTGGACCTGGGTAGTCATGAGGTAAAATTGGTTATGCAAAACCGCAGGGAGTACGACGAGAACCGGCTGTACGAAGCGCTGCCGGATCTTGAGCTCTGGCGGATGCTTTCCAAGCCGGATTCCGGCAAAATCGCGAGCCTCATCAAATTGAAGGTGATTGCGGAAGAGACGATCAAAGATACGTATACGATCAAGAATGTTACCTTGCTACAGGTGGATAAAAAGTAATGATAAGAGCCGCCTGTCGCCCGGCAGGTCCCGAAAGAGAATAAACGGTTTGACAATTCTTGTAAACCTGGAGTACAGTAATTATCAATAGAATAGGAAATCCACTAGGGGAGCCGTCAGCGGCTGAGACAGGAGGAAATCTCTTGGACCCTTTGAACCTGATCTAGTTCGTACTAGCGTAGGGAAGTGGAGTTGGCCTTTCATAGCCGATACGCAAATACGTATGATTTGAATGAAGCCGCTCCGTTTCCGGGGCGGCTTTTTTGGCGTGTTGTTGTTCAGGCCACCCTCTAGTTGTGTTTTCCGATCTCTATATATTCTTTACCGGAGGTGGATATTGGTTGAACTTTACCGAGGAGCTGCGCCGGGAGGCGGATGGGTTGTTTGATGCGATCTTTGAGCATCCTTTTGTCCGCGGAATTGCGGAAGGAAAGCTGGAAAGGGAGCAGTTGATCCATTATATCAAACAGGATTATGAATATTTGAACGCGTATATGCGGATTTACGGGATCGCCATCTCCAAGTGCACCCGTCGGGAAGACATTGCCATGTTTAATGAGCAGATCCATTTCATTTTGCAGCGTGAAGTTGACCCGCATCTTAATTTCTGCACCGCTGCCGGGGTGACTTATGAAGAATTACAGGGTTACCCGCTCGCACCGTCCGCGCACCATTATATCCGGCATATGCTGACGGTTGCCCACGAAGGAACGCTAGGCGAAACGATGGCGGCGCTGCTGCCCTGTCCTTGGACGTATTTGGAAATCGGCCGAAAGTTGATTGAGGAAATCCAGCCGGAAGCGACTCACCCGTTTTACGATTGGATTCAGTTTTATGGCGAGTTGGAGAAAGATACCACGGTGAAGCTGCGGGCACAGGTGGACCTATGGGCGGAAGATGCCGGCGCAGCGGAGCGTGGGCGCATGAAAGAGCATTTTCTCCATAGCTGCCAACTGGAGTACTTGTTCTGGGACATGGCTTACAAACAGGAGGAATGGCCCGTCCCGATGCAGGCTGCGGTACTGTAAGCCCGAGGTTTTACTTATTTTAAATTTCAATGCGAAAGGTTGATTGATCGAAATGAGTATGCTGGAAAAAGAACTGTCTGCGCTTCTTACCAAGTTGCAAAAGTCAAAACCACTCGTTCATAACATGACTAATGTGGTCGTAACTAATTTTACCGCTAACGGTCTTTACGCGCTGGGAGCCTCGCCTGTTATGGCTTACGCGCCGGAAGAGGTCGCCGATATGGCGAAAGTGGCCGGTGCCGTAGTGCTGAATATCGGAACGTTGACGAGTGAAGCTGTAGATGCCATGATCGTCGCCGGCCGCTCTGCCAACGAGCATGGCGTGCCTGTATTGCTTGACCCGGTCGGAGCGGGAGCCACGAGATTCCGGACGGAGTCCTCGCTGCGGATATTGAGCGAGGTGCGAATTTCGCTGGTGCGGGGGAATGCGGCCGAGATCGCGCACCTCGTCGGTGAGAGCCGCGAAATCAAGGGCGTGGACGCCGGTGACAGCGGAAGCTACGACAACGCCTGCCTGGCGGTGCGGGCCGCGCAGGCATTGGGGACGGTCGTAGCGATCACCGGGCGGGAGGATGTGATCACCGACGGCAAGCTGTGCCGGGTTATCAGCGGCGGTGACGCGCTGATGACACAGGTAACCGGCACAGGGTGTCTGCTTACGTCGGTGCTGGGGGCTTTTGCGGCGGTCGAGCAGGATCTGCTGCTGGCCGGGACGGCCGGGCTGGCCTTCTACGGCACGGCGGCCGCCCGAGCCGCCGAGCGAACGGCCGCTTTTGGGCCGGGCAGCTTCCAGACCGCCTTCCTGGATGAGCTTGCGAAGTTGCATCCGCATTCGCTTAAGGGCTACGCCGCCGTCCGGGAAATCCAGACGGCGGAGGTCGGAGGCCTGGCGTGACCGGCCTCCGCCTGGCCAAGGCGCTGACCATCGCCGGATCGGATAGCGGCGGCGGCGCCGGGATTCAGGCCGACCTCAAAACGTTCCAGGAGCTGAACGTTTACGGCATGTCGGCCATCACGGCCGTCACCGTGCAGAACACGCTCGGTGTCAGCGGGGTCTACCCGCTGCCGCCGGAAGCCGCGGCGGAGCAGATCCGGGCGGTGGGTAGCGATCTCGGCGTCGATGCCGTAAAGACCGGCATGCTGTTTAACGCCGATATCATCCATGCCGTCGCCGAGGAGGTTCGAAGGTTTCGCTGGGAGCGCCTCGTCGTCGATCCGGTAATGATCGCGAAGGGCGGTGCAGAGCTGCTCCAGCAGGAAGCCGTGCTCGCGCTGAAGGAGGCGTTACTTCCACTGGCCTTGGCGGTTACACCGAATATTCCGGAGGCGGAGGTCCTCTCCGGTATGACGATCCGTACGATGGAGGACCGGAGGAAAGCTGCCGAGATCATCGGTGCCATGGGGCCGAGGCTCGTCGTGATCAAGGGCGGTCATGACGAAGCCAACGAGGTTGGAACTAGTGATGAAGCTGACGGGGAGACCATTGGTGAAACTATCGGTGGCTATGTCGGCAAGATCGGGCAGGGGAGATCCTCCAGAGAAGACATGCACGCTTATGGCATGGTGACAGACCTGTTGTACGACGGCAAGTCCTTTACGGAACTGACCTGCCCAAGGGTCCGCACCGTACATACGCATGGTACCGGCTGTACTTTCTCCGCGGCGTTGACTGCAGGACTTGCCAAAGGGATGGTACCGCTGGAAGCGGTGACTATGGCGAGGGATTTTATTCAGGCGGCGATCGAGGATGGCCTCGATATCGGCCATGGGCAGGGGCCAACCAATCACTGGGCCTATCGCCAGCGGCAGGAGGTGTTAAGGTAATGGCAGTGGAGGGGAGAATTAGCGCCGGTCAAATGCGCAGCTATTTGCGGATGTACCTCGTCCTTGGCAGCGTCAACTGTCAGGAGGCACCGCTTCGCGTGCTGGAAGAAGCCTTGGCCGGCGGCGTCACGCTCGTACAGTTCCGCGAGAAGGGGCCGGGCTCGCTTGTCGGAGAAGCCCGGCTGGCGCTGGCGCTTCAACTGCAGGCGGCATGTCGCCGCGCCGGGGTTCCGTTCATCATCAACGACGATGTGGAGTTGGCCCTTCGGATCGGGGCCGACGGCGTCCACATCGGACAGGATGATGAAGACCCGGCAAGGGTCCGCGACCGCATTGGAAA
>DJTQ01000359.1 GCA_002439285.1 Paenibacillaceae bacterium UBA6304 | reverse complement strand
GTGTGCTCTTCCGATCTCTACCCGATCCTGTCCGAATTGCTCCTGTACTTCGGACAGGATGGCGGCCCAATCGGCGCTGCCTTTCCGATCCAAAGCGATAAAATCCGCTGTATGGAAAATGCTCTTTACCCCCGGTATGTCCAGCATTTGCCGGATCCACGAAGGGGCGGAGCGGGCGTTGTCCAGCGTGTATGTTTTGCGGATCCCGGGTTCCAAGGTTTCGTCCAGATGAAGCTTCATGGAATTGGGACTCGGTGTCGGCTCGATAAATACAATTTTCATAAGATGTTCACATCTCCTTCCGTATCTTATTTTACCTTAAGCCCCAAGGAATAAAAAGGAACGGGATCGACACAATAAAACAAGGGAATTTGTCTGTGTGAGAGATGTCGAAAAAAGGGGGCTGCGGCATGTTCAAAAAACAGGAACGAACGCTGATCATGGTATGCCTGGTTGTCGCCGTCATCATGTTATATGCGTTCATTAAGAGCGTGCTTCGTTTTATGCAATATTATTAGGATTTGTCCGGAAACGGATAGCCAATTTAAAAATAAGGAGTTGATGGCGGCATGCTATCCCTGGATCCTGTTACATTGAGCCGGATGCTTACCGGATTGACGTTGTTCGTACATATTGTTTTTGCTTCGATCGGCGTAGGCGTGCCGATGATGATTGCGCTTGCCGAGTGGAGGGGAGTCCGGAAAAAAGATCCGCATTATACCTTGCTGGCCCGGCGCTGGGCCCGGGGATTCGTCATCTCGGTTGCCGTAGGCGTTGTAACGGGCACGGCCATCGGCTTGCAGCTTAGTCTGCTCTGGCCGACATTTATGCGTGTTGCCGGGCAGGCGATCGCTCTGCCTTTGTTCATGGAGACGTTTGCCTTTTTCATAGAAGCGATTTTTTTGGGCATCTATTTGTACACGTGGGACCGATTTAAAAAGCCGATGCTGCATTTATTGTTGCTGATTCCAGTAGCGATAGGTTCTTCAGCCTCCGCGTTCTTTATAACCACATTGAATGCGTTCATGAATACGCCGCAAGGTTTCACTTTGAAGAACGGCGTGTTTGCTGATTTTCAGCCGCTTGTGGCCATGTTTAACCCGGCAACCCCGACGAAAGTATCGCATGTGCTTGCCTCCTCGTATACGCTTAGCGCCGGACTTCTGGCGGGTATAGCTGCTTTTAGCCTGTTAAAGGGACGGAAGAACGTTTATTTCAAAAAAGCGTTAAAACTAACGGTGACGGCTTCGTTTATCTTTGCGGTCTCTACAGCGATTATCGGCGATTTCTCGGGCAAATTTCTTGCTCATTACCAGCCGGAAAAACTGGCTGCCGCGGAGTGGCACTTCGAGACGATGGAGCGGGCGCCGCTCATCTTCGGAGGGGTCCTCGGTGAGGACGGCCAGGTCAGATATGCGCTCAAACTGCCATATGCACTTAGCATACTGGCCGGAAATTCGCCGAAGACGACGGTGATCGGGTTGGAGGAATTTCCGGTGGATGAGCGGCCTCCGCTCCTGATCCACTATATGTTCGACTTGAAAGTAACGATCGGTGTGCTGCTCGTCTTGATTCCTTTTCTGTATCTGCTACGCCGCTGGCTGCCCCGGGGGAAAAATAAGGGCGATGATCTAGGTGAGGGCCATCCTAAAGGTAAAGGTAGAGGTATTGGTAAGGGTTATCCGAAATGGCTCCTGCTCGGAATCGTTGCTTTGGGACCGCTGGCCGCGACTGCAATTGAGCTCGGCTGGATGTTTGCCGAATTCGGGCGCCAACCATGGATTGTGCGCGGGTATATGAAGGTGTCGGAAGCGGCGACAACGTCACAGAGCGTCGGCTGGATGCTGATCTTGTTCGTTATTCTGTATATTGTCCTTTGCGCTTCATGCATTACCGTCCTCATCAAGCTGTTCAAGGGAAAGACCGTGGACGAAGAAATGAGAGAGTTGGGGATTCGGGGAGGTGAACGGTCATGAGCTATGAAATTGTCGGCATTACTGTACTATGGACCTTTTTGTTCGGTTACTTGATTGTGGCTTCGGTTGACTTTGGAGCTGGTTTCTTCAGTTATTACAGCGTGATCACGGGTCATGAAAATAAGGTGCACAACATTATCCAACGCTACTTGTCCCCGGTGTGGGAAGTGACGAATGTGTTTCTTATTTTTTTCGTTGTCGGGCTGGTAGGGTTTTTCCCGGATTCGGCTTATTTCTACGGCACCGCACTGCTTGTTCCCGGCAGTCTTGCCACCGTTTTGCTGGCGTTGCGGGGAGCATACTATGCTTACAATACCTATGGGAGCAGCAAAGAGAACAATAAGATCTACATGGCGATTTACGGAGCGACCGGGTTATTGATCCCGGCGGCGTTGTCTACCGTGTTGGCGATTTCCGAAGGGCACATTATTCAGGAGCGGGATGGAAAGGTTATTTTGAATTGGGCTAGCTTTTTCAGTAATCCGTATACCTGGTCCGTCATTCTATTGGCGCTTGTATCCGTGCTGTATATTTCTGCCATGTTCTTGGCCTTTTACGCGGGTAAGGCAGGCGATAAGGACGCCTTTGAAGTGCTTCGCGGCTACGCGCTGCTATGGAGCGGCCCTACAATTCTGGCCTGCGTGTTCGCTTTTTTTCAGATTAATCGTCAAAATCCGGAACATTTCGGAAATATGCTGGACATTTCCTGGATGTTTATCGCTTCCCTGATTTGTTTTCTTCTGGCGGTTTATTTTATATGGAAAAAGCGTCATCTTGGGTGGTCGTTCATCCTTGTCATCTTACAGTTCGGTTTTGCCTGGTATGGTTACGGGCGTTCGCATCTCCCCTATATCCTGTATAAGCAGGTCAGCATCTATGAGAGTTTTACGAATGAGACGATGGCAGTGGCTCTGATTACGGCATTTGTGGCTGGTCTGGTAGTGCTTATCCCATCGCTTGTGCTGATCATGCGGCTGTTCTTGTTCGATGCCAAATATGTGCGGGGAGAATCTCCGAAGAAAGGGTGAGATCAGGGTGGAGCACTTTACAATAATGATTGCGCCGGGGCTGGTCATCGTAGCAGCGCTTGCATTTCTTTTCGTATATGCGGGTATTTATAAGGACCCCGTGGATTAAGCTGTTAAATTTGGCATGGCCTGCGGGATGTTTTACAATAATAAACAAACCATTTAAATTTCCTGGTATCCGGCGACTTACATGACTGGAAGTCGGGGCCTTTCGATTGGAGGGGCCATAAGATGGAGAGGAATGGAAGGAGGGAATCCTCGGTATGCCGAGAGCGCGCTACAACAATATGGATAATGTCAATACGGACAAAACGTTGAAGCAGTTTAAGCAGTGGAGAGAAGAACGTCGCAGAAAAAGAAAGGATTACTCATACATTATTCCGAATTCGTCGCCCCAGCTTGATTATTTGCTTGGTAATAGGGAAGAAGTCTCGCTGACCTGGATCGGGCATTCCACGTTTTTGATCCAGTATGAAGGGCTGAATATCGTGACCGACCCGGTCTGGGCAATGCGAATGGGATTCCAGCGCCGCTTGGGCTCTCCTGGCGTCCCCATTGGGGATATTCCGGACATCGATATCATTCTGATTTCTCATTCGCATTATGATCATATGCATGTATCGTCGATCCGGCGGCTTTACGGAAACGAAACAATGGTTGTCGTTCCGACCGGCTTGGGTCGCAAAATGATTCGCAAAGGATTCCAGCGTACCCGGGAAATGAAGTGGTGGGAGTCCTTGGAAATTGGAAACGCCAAAATTTCATTTGTGCCGACCCAGCACTGGACGCGGCGCACCCCTTTTGATACGAACACTTCGCATTGGGGCGGCTTTGTGCTGGAACCGGCTTCTCCCGGAGAGGGCGGGCAGCATCAGGTTATTTATTTCGCTGGGGATAGCGGCTACTTCCGCGGATTTAAGGATATCGGTGAGCGCTTCGCCATCGATGTGGCGTTGCTGCCGATCGGCGCGTATGAACCGGAATGGTTCATGACGAGCCAGCATACGACGCCGGAAGAAGCGCTGCAGGCGTTCGTCGACGTCAAGGCCAAGCTGATGGTGCCGATGCATTACGGCACGTTCCGGCTGGCCGACGACACGGCGCGCGAAGCGCTGGACCGTCTGGAGGCGGACCGGCAGAGACGCGGCATCGCCGATGAAGCGATCCGCGTGCTGCTGCACGGGGAGACGCTGCGCTTCCCCGAAGCGTGATGCGCTGAGCGGCGTAGGTTGGGCGGCGCGAGCGAAGCAGGCCGAGGCTAGCGCGGACAGCAGGCGTGCTTGCCTGGCCTGCGGAGTCGGCGCCAAGCCACGGCGCTATGACCGGGCCGCGCTGCTGCATCGGCGCAGGTAGCGCCTGCGTCGAATGCGTGAGCCACGGCGGCAACTGCCCGCGAGGCCACGCAACGCATCCGCAGCGCCGCTTTTGCAACAGAGCCATCCGGCCGTTTATTGGCTGGATGGCTCTGTTCGTGCAAGTTGCTTCGCGTTGCATGAAGCGTGCAGCCAGATTAACTGGAAAACCTACAGTTAATTTGGGTGAATTACTCCTTTAGCTCGGATTAACTGGAAAACCTACAGCTAATTTACTCCTTTTTCACAAGTGGAGGATTTTTGGTGGAAATAGATGGAGGTTTTCCAGTTAAATCAACACAGTGGTATCTGTAGAGCAAAATAACTGTAGGAAATCCCGTTAATTTCTAAATGCTGGTTCCCGTACTGTCTCTCTATGCTCCTCTTGCCGGTAAAGCTCTTGCGGATTGGATTTGTGCGCAGGTTCTCAAACTAATTTCTCTCGCTGTGCCTCCAACCATTTAAGTTGAACTCATCAAACTATACATGAGCTTAAAGCCACAGAATGTTTAACTATGCATGAATTGAAAGCCAAGGTATTTTCGGGCTTCGTTGGCGGGGGAGTGTGTTCTGCTAACAATGTGCTGCTGGTGGGTGTGGGCTTTGTCCATCATATACGTTACTGAAGGGGAAGCGTGCTCGTCCATCAAGCATTACTGGTACGAAAGTTTCGTCTTCCCAATGAATGAGCTGGAACCCGTGAAAGATTCAATTTTCTGCTGCTAGGGACGAGACCTATACTCAACTTTCAAGCCCCAAGTTTCAAACTTCACACCTCGTAAACATGCCCTATAACCGCATAACCCGCGAGATCGGGTTGTTTTAGGCACGGTAACTGAAGCCAGGATCCACCGAGGTGCTTGATCCATGGTTGTTTTTTCAAGTGCTAGTTATTAGGAATGACTCAACTTACCGGGTGAAATGTGCTATAATATTGACCCAGTAGTGTGATAACTCATAAAGGATGGGATTATTTAAATGATCAGCACAAATGGTGTAACGCTCCGCTATGGAAAACGGGCACTTTTCGAAGATGTAAATATAAAGTTTACCCCCGGAAACTGCTATGGCTTGATTGGAGCTAACGGAGCCGGGAAGTCGACCTTCCTCAAAATTTTGTCCGGTGAAATTGAAGCCAACCAGGGCGAAGTCAGTATGACTCCTGGCGAACGGCTTGCCGTTCTGAAACAGAACCATTACGAGTACGACGATTTTGCGGTTTTGGAAACGGTTATTATGGGTCATGCGCGCCTCTATTCCATTATGAAGGAAAAAGACGCCTTGTATGCCAAGGCCGATTTCTCCGAAGAGGATGGCATGCGTGCCGGCGAGCTCGAAGGTGAATTTGCCGAGCTGAACGGATGGGATGCCGAACCCGATGCGGCTGCTTTGCTGATCGGACTCGGGATTCCGCGCGATTTGCATGATAAGAAGATGGCAGAGCTCAGCGGCAATGAGAAAGTCCGTGTCCTCCTGGCACAGGCTCTGTTCGGCCGTCCGAACAATCTGCTGCTTGACGAACCTACGAACCATTTGGACCTGGAATCAATCCAGTGGCTGGAGAACTTCCTTATGGATTATGAAGGTACCGTTATTGTGGTATCCCATGACCGTCACTTCCTGAACAAGGTGTGCACGCATATTGCCGATATCGATTTCGGCAAAATCCAGATGTACGTCGGTAACTACGATTTCTGGTACGAATCCAGTCAATTGGCTCAACAATTGCAACGGGATGCAAACAAGAAGAAGGAAGAGAAGATCAAGGAATTGCAAGCCTTTATCCAACGCTTCTCGGCGAACGCCTCTAAATCCAAGCAGGCGACTTCCCGGAAGAAGCAACTCGATAAAATTACGTTGGACGATATCCGTCCTTCGAACCGTAAATATCCGTTCCTTCACTTCAAGTCCGAACGTGAGGCGGGCAAGCAATTGCTTACCGTGGATGGGATAACCAAGAGCGTGGAAGGCGAGAAGGTGCTGGATAACGTAAACTTTGTCGTGAACAAAGGCGACAAGATAGCGTTCGTCGGCCCGAATTCCCTGCCCAAAACCACGCTGTTCCAAGTCGTCATGGGCGAGCTTGAAGCTGAAGCGGGCGAGTACAGCTGGGGCGTAACGACTTCCCAGGCTTATTTCCCGAAAGACAACTCCAGCTATTTTGACGGTGTGGATATTAATCTGGTGGATTGGCTGCGTCAATACTCCAATGACCAGGACGAAACTTTCCTGCGCGGTTTCTTGGGGCGGATGTTATTCGCCGGTGAAGAAGCGCTTAAGAAGGCAAGCGTGCTGTCCGGAGGAGAGAAAGTTCGCTGTATGCTGGCGAAAATGATGCTGAACGGCGCAAACGTACTGCTGTTCGACGAGCCTACGAACCACTTGGATCTGGAATCCATCACCGCGCTCAATAACGGGTTGATTGATTTTGACGGAACGATCTTGTTCACGTCGCATGACCACCAATTCATCCAGACGATCGCAAACCGGATCATCGAGATCACGCCGAACGGCATCATCGACCGTGTCATGAGCTATGACGAATACCTGGAAAACGAAGAAATCCAGGCCTTGCGCAAGAGCATGTATCCGGAAGAAGTATAATTCAAGGATCAAAATTCAAGAATCAAGTCCAAGGGTCAAACTCCAATGTTCGTTATTGCGATAACGCCCCGGCGGTGAGATTTCCATAATACCCATACAAGGCTGTCCTATGCAGGAACTTCTGCATGGGGCAGCCTTTTTGCTTTCTTTGGGCAACAGGTGTGAAAAGTATCATATTTAATTGGATAGTATTCTATTTGCAATATTTTACCTCGAATATAATTAATGGAAGTGGAGGACTCCACGATAGGCGAAGGCAGGTATTGTCTTAATAAACTGAATGATTGGCGAGAGAAAGGGGAGGTGGATAAACCAAGTTGTGAAAGCGATTTCAAAATGAATACAGCGAATTGGAGGAAAGGGTGACGTTCATGCTTTTGGGGAAAATCAAGACTTCTATGGCCCTTCTAGTCAGTCTTGCTTTGGTGTTCGGTCTGTATGCTAATCTATCCTCTGTTGCAGCGGCTGACGAAGGGCCGAGTAATTTAGAAATCGTAGAAGGCACTTTGCAATTTAATAGTGTCAAATTGAATTGGGAAGGGTCTCCTGAAGTCCATGTATGGGACGAAAACGGGAATATCAACGGAGGATACCTCAATATTTGGAATCCCGACCTTGGCGTAAAGCCGGAGACTACATACCGGCTCTACTTGACGGATCTCAATAACCGGACATTGAAGAGTAATGTCCTTGAGTTTACGACGCCGAAGTTTGATCCGAATCAACTGCCGCAGCAGCCATTAACACCACCGCACAACGTAACCGTTACGGACGTGACGTATTCGTCGGTTACCGTGAGTTGGAACGGGCCGGAGGCACCGGCTTTTGCCGCTTATGTAAACGGAGCCTGGAAGCAGGATATTTGGGACGGCTCCAAATCCTACAAACTGGAGATCCCGGAAGAAGAAACGGTAACAGGCGCAGTTTATGATATTTTGATCAGAACGTTCGATCCGGATAAATCACCGAACATATCGACCGACAGTAACGTGATCAAACTGAAGTGGGGAACACTGGCAGCGCCGCGAGATCTGCAGGTAGTGTCGGCCACGAAGTCGACCGCATCACTGGGCTGGTCCCGAGTGGACGGAGCGACGAGCTATGATGTTTTGCTGGACGGAGCTTATTTTGGAACAAGTGATTCCAATCGCTTTGTTGCTGAGGGGCTTACGGAGGGACGAACCTATTCCTTTACAGTAATTGCGAAGAACGGCGTCTGGGAGGATTCGGCAGCAAGCGATGATGTGACCGTGGTGCCCGGTGCCGATTACAATATTGTGACTTACTATACTTCTTGGTCCGGGTTCACCGATGGACGGGACTTCCAGCCGGGGGATATCGAGGCCGATAAATTTAGCCACATTCAATATGCGTTTGCCGATCTTTGCTGGAACGGAAAAACCTCTAAAGGCGGAGACTGTCAAAAGGCTGGAGTCCCTCTCCATGAAGAATATAAGTTCAATGGGGAGATCGTGCTAGGAGATCCGGAAGCGGACCTGCCGAATTTCACGGAGTTCGCAGCGATCAAAGCTGCCAACCCGGAGCTGAAGCTGGTTCTTTCCGTGGGCGGATGGAGCTGGTCCGACAATTTCTCCAATATGGCGGCAACCGAGCAGACCCGGCTTGCGTTCGCCGGTTCAGTTGTTGAGTTCATCCGTGAATTCGGGCTGGACGGTATAGATATTGATTGGGAATACCCTGTCGAAGCAGGAGAGGAAGGAAATTCAAATAGCCCCGACGACAAGTACAATTTCACATTGCTGATGAAATCACTCCGGGAAACCTTGGATGCGGCGGGCGCTGAAGACGGCAGGTATTATCTCTTGACTATAGCTTCCTCTCAATCAGATTCCTTCATCGAGAACGCGGACTTGGCGAATTCTATCCAATACTTGGACTTCGTCAGCGTGATGACGTACGATTACAGCGGTTCTTGGGATCCGCTGGCCCATCATAACTCGCCGCTGTATTCGGACCCGAATCATCCTGGCTCCAACGCTGTCCGGCACAACGTTAACGGTTCGATCCTGGCCAACCTGAACGCCGGCATCCCTGGATATAAGCTGAACGTGGGGATTCCTTTCTATGGTAAAGGCTGGCTTAACGTCCCGGACGGCGGGCAATACGGCATAAGTCAGGGACGCGACCTTGGGGGCGATATCTTTGGCACATGGGAGAATTTCAGTTTCGACTATCATGATTTGGAAGAAAACTATACAGATAAGAACGGCTTTGAGCGGCATTGGAATGAATATTCCAAAGTGCCTTATCTGTATAACCGGGAAACCGGTGATTTTATCACTTATAATGACCGGCAAAGCATGCTGTACACCGCGTCTCTTGTGAGATCGCTTGATCTTGGGGGTGTAATGAGCTGGGAGCTTCAAGGGGATCGAACCATGACGCTATCAAACCAGTTGGTCCATGACTTACCGATTTCCGGCCAGATAAATGAATCCAGGTTGGCGGCTCCCGTGAATGTGAACGCGAGCGCGATCACCTCAAATAGCATCGAGTTGAAATGGGACGCAACCCCGGGGGCAACCGGTTATGAAATCTTCGTTAATCATGTGTTCAACGGGTTTGCGGATGATCCTGGGTTCACCGTAAAGGGATTGGCAGTAGATACGGCTTACAAAATTCAAGTGCTTGCGGTTCAGAGGAACGAGCGGAATGAAGCGACAAGCGTCTCTGAATTCAGCGCGGCTATCAGCCCGCGAACCGCCAAGGCGCCTACAGGCACTTCACCTTCCTTCCCTTCTTCGCCGCCGTCATCTTCAACACCATCACCGTCGCCGACACCGGCAAGCCCAACGCTGCCGGCGAATCCAGAAGAAAGACTGCGGTTGAAAGCAACGATAACGAGCGAAGGCAACTTGACCATTGCCAAGCTGGATACGGCTGCAAGCCTAAAAGCGATTGAAGGCTCGGCGTCCGGTAAAGTAGTGATTGTGATAGAGGGAGAAGCGGAGAACATTAAAGCCATCATTTCGCCCGAAATCCTAAAGGCGCTGGCCGCGAAGGGAGCGGGAGCTGAGCTTGCCATCGTAACGAACCAAGTGGAGTACCGCATTCCCGTAGGCGCGCTCAAGTTTGACGGCGATGCTGTTCAAATTAGTATCATCGTGCAGACCCCGGCGCAAAGCATCACCGATTCATTACGTAAAGCCGTAGAGAGCGCCGGTGACAAGATGCTGTCATCCCCGTTGGAATTCAAAATCGAGGTGACAAACTCGATGAATGAAACATCCGGGGTAAAGGATTTTGGCAATTTCTATCTGAGCCGAATATTCAACCTTGGGGAAATCGATGTAGATTCGAACCTGACCACAGGTATCGTTTATGATCCGAAAACCCGGACATACCGCCATGTGCCGACCTTGTTCACCGTAAATGCGGACGGTACCGTCTCCGCAGATGTGAAGAGAAACGGCAACAGTGTATATTCGGTGATCCAATCCAGTTCGAAAATCGCTGAACCGTTGGCCTCCTGGGCACAAAAAGACATCGATTCCGCCGCGGCGAAGGGAATTGCTTCGGGGATCAGCGGTGAGTCCTTTGGTGCGAACCTGGCGATTACCCGGGCCGAGTTCATATCTTTAATTACCCGTGGACTCGGACTGACACCGGCTACTGATATCAAAACGTTCAAAGACGTTGATGGAAGTTCGATGTATGCTGGCGAGATTGAAGCTGCGGTGGCTGCCGGACTTATCCAAGGAAGAACGAAGGACCTATTTGATCCGGACGGCCTGCTGACTCGTCAAGAAATGGCGGTCATTCTGGACAATGTCATGAATTTTATGGGCGACAAGAAGGAGGCCGATCTCAAGCTTCTTGACAAGTACGGGGACCATGACCAACTATCTTCGTATGCAAGGTCTTCAATGGCACTTATGATCGACAAAGGAATTGTAAACGGAATCTCCGCAGACCGATTGGCTCCGCTATCCAACACGACAAAGGCGCAGGCGACGGTAACGGTGATGCGAATGCTCCGGTCTTTGGGATTGATTAATTAATTTAAAAAGCGCACAATCCACCTTTCTCTCGTAGAGGCTAAGCCGCTTGATTCGGCTAGCCTCTGTTTTTTGTGTCAACAGATATAATTAGCCTCGCGGAATTACAGAATAAAAAAAGCATCCCCCAGGAAAGCCGTCTCTGAAGACGGCAAATTTCCATGGATGGGACGCTAATTCTGCAGAACTCCGGGGTTTATGATCCTCCGGTCCGCCGGCGCTGATTATTCGGTTTTTTGTTGTTTTGGGTTTTCAGCGCTTTGGTTTGCTGGCTCCCCGGCATTCCGGGTTTGCTTGAATTTTGCTGCTGCTTTTTTTGCTGCAATTTCTGGCGCATGGCTTCGGCCAGATCGATTTTGCGTGGTTCATTATTTTCCGTCATCAAGATCATCTCCTCAAATTGAAGGGGGCTTGTTCTTATTTTATACGTTTTTAAATAAGCACACAACGGGAATAATGAGCTTTAGCTGTCTTTTGCCTGGGGCAACACTGTTTCTCTGGACTCACACGGAGGCGATTTGCTACGATGGTGTAACGACTTTGATAACTTCATGTTGGGGAGAGAGCTGGAGGTGCAAATGCTTGGATATCTATGACGATATACGTAAAGGAGAACGCGGAGCCTGGGTCAGCATTACGGCCTATTTGGTGCTGTCCGCTTTTAAATTGATCAGCGGTTATTTTTTCGCTTCGAGTGCGTTATTAGCCGATGGTTTTAATAACCTTACGGACATTGTAGCTTCGGTAGCTGTGTTGATCGGACTGCGGATTTCGCAGAAACCCCCGGATTCGGATCACGCATACGGCCACTTCCGGGCCGAGACAATCGCTGCGCTGGTTGCTTCATTTATCATGGCAATGGTCGGTATCCAGGTCATTATAGGCGCCGTACGTTCATTAATTGAGGGACATCATACTGAGCCTGATATTTTATCCGCCGGCGTGGCACTCATCTGTGCTGTGGCCATGGGCGGTGTTTATTGGTATAACCGGAATTTGGCCAAGCAGATTAACAACCAAGCCTTAATGGCTGCGGCAAAGGATAATTTGTCGGATGCTTTGGTCAGCGTGGGAGCTGCGGTCGGAATCGTCGGAGCACAATTCGGACTCCCCTGGCTTGACGGGGCTGCCGCTGTTTTGGTCGGGCTGCTGATCTGCAAGACGGCTTGGGAAATTTTTCGGGATTCCACCCATAGCTTAACCGACGGGTTTGACGAGAAGGAACTCAGTGATTTGCGCGGGACGATTGCAAGAATCCAAGGGGTGGAAGGTATTAAGGATTTGAAAGCCCGTGTGCATGGAAATCATGTGCTTGTGGATGTCGTCATTGAGGTTGATCCGCAACTATCCGTCATTGAGAGCCATCATATCAGTGACCGGGTTGAAGAACGAATGAGGAAAATTCAAAATGTGATGCATGTACACGTTCATGTGGAGCCGAAATCTGAAGAACCCGTGAAGTCGTTATAAACTAGGCAGCAACAACGAAATGCGAGGAAGACCGGATGTAGAATAGAAGAGGGAGTGGGTATGGGGTGAAACCTCATCACCATCCCTCCCCACGCTCAAACGTAGAAGTTCGAACCCCTAATTTTAGTGAAGAGGCCCGTTTCCGAATCGGAAACAGGGTCTTTTTGCATTTCAGAAATTAGGCAATTGGTAGGAGGGATTGTTGGATAACTATGAAAATCGACGGATTTAGACAAAGTTCGACATGGACTATAATGGGAATCAGTCCAAGGAAAGGGGGAACGACACAATATTCACCTATTGACACCCAGATTATGCTCAAGGAGGCACAACCATGAAACGAAGCATTGCCGTTATAGCAATGAGTGCTGTACTACTTACTTCTTATTCAACTACGCAAGGACAGGTATCGGCTGCGGCCCAGCCGGTTCAAAGCGTGCTCAAGGGACATATTAAAAATAGTGTAAATCTACGCGACAAGCCATCGCCTTCCGGTAATATAGTCGGTCTTTTGAAGAAGGGTATGGATGTAACGATATTGGAGCGGAGCAGTGATTATTTTTATAAGGTGCAAAGCCGGGATGGTGTTAAAGGATATGTCAGCGCTTCAGAAAAATACATAAGCGTTGGTCAAGCTGCCACAATACCGAACGGAGGAGGACAAGGCCCAGCAGGTGTTGTCATTTACGGTGTGAATCTGCGTGATCAACCTTCCACCTCGGGAAAAGTACTTGGCATGCTCAGTAAAGGAACTAAGATTACGATCTTGGAACGGAGCAATAATTATTTCTACAAAATCGTCACCGAGAGCGGCAAAACGGGTTATGTCAGCTCGTCGGCTAAATATTTGGAGATCAGCGGTAATGTGACAGGTCCAACTCCATCCCCTGCTCCAGCACCTACGCCGATACCGGAACAGCCGTCATCCATTCAGGCTCAGGTAGACCTAGTGATCCAGGCAGGCAAAAAGTATCTTGGCACGCCGTATGAGTTCGGCTCCAGCCGAAATACGACAACCACTTTCGATTGCTCGGACTTCGTGCGCCAGGCTTATCGTGACGCCATCGGCATTGTCCTTCCGGCCGATTCCCGCAAGCAAGGCTCATGGATTCGGGATAACGGGACAGCCGTTTATGATATCGGAAGTCTGAAGGCGGGGGATCTCGTCTTTTTTATGGATTATAAAGGTTCAAAGGCCTCTTCTTATCAAGGTGTTAACCCGAATAGTGAGCGGATTTCCCATGTCTCCATCTATCTTGGCGGAGGTCAGATGCTGCATACTTATTCTGCAAGTTCAGGTGGGGTAAGAATCGATAAGTTGGATGGTTCGTGGGAATATCGTTTTCTTTATGGGGGAAGCGTATTGAAATAAGTCTAGTTAAACTTCAGGCCTAAATAAACATCGCTCCGTAGGAAGAGGGAGAACCCTTTGCCCGCGGAGCGATGTTGTTATACATTAGAAATAGGATGGAACGTAACCAGGCATATAAATCCAAGCCTTGCCAACCCAAGTGTAAATTTCAACCCAATTATCAATCGTTTGGCCGGTAGGATGAACATCCTGAGGTGCCAATGCGCTCAACGCAGCACCGGTGGGAGATTCATAGAAATAAGTGATTTCCGTAAGAGTTATCGGATTTGGTGCGATAATGATATCTTCTACTGCAACAATCGGTTCTTCAACTACTGGAGCGACCGGATCAACGATAGGGTCTGCGGATACTGCCGTAGCAAAAGCTGCGGTGAGAATGACGGATGCAGAAAGGGCTGCTAACTTTTTCATATTGTATTTCCTCCTTCAAACGGATTAGAATGTGTTCGTATACATGTAATAAACAGTCAAGCAACTTAAGAATCATTTTCCAGTTTATTTTTTTGAAGACCGCGAGAATATTCGTAAAAAGGAGGGAGCTTCCTATGGGGAAACGCAGGCTGTTTATTGGCTTTGTACTATTGTTGATCGTGATTGTGCTAACAGCCTTAGTGTTCTATATCCGTCCTGCAAAAAGTCTTGATTTACACTACTCCTCCATATCTTGGAAGGAAAAGCTGCTTGCCATGGCCGAGACCCGCCGGGCCGAACTGACGCTTTCGGAATATGAGCTTAACCAACTGGCGAAGAAAGAGTTGAATCAATACATTGCCGAGCATGAGCTTCCGGTAAAAATTACGGGAGCACAGTTTCGGTTGCACGGAAGCCGCCTTACTGCTGACTTGAATGCATCTTGGGGGGCGATGGATGCGGGTGTGGAAGCTGAGTACCGAATGGAATATTCTTCGGGCCGACTGCTTCTTGTGCCGGAGACATTATCGATCCGCCGTTTCTCATTTCCGCCGGAGAAATTCGGCCTGGAATCCATTGCTGTTGATCTAGGGACGTATCTTCCTGAGATCGTACAAGTGAAGACGATGACTTTTCAGGAGAAAACAATCCAGGTAAGTTTCAAGCTTGATTGGATGGAAGTTGCCAGATATTTAGATTTACTGTAATTGAGGAAGAAGGGAACAAACAAAAAGCAGCCAGCCTTCAGAAAAATGAAGGCTGGCTGCTTTTTGTTGTTACGATCGGAAAGACTCTTCGGTTACAATGAACGTCTTCTTCCTGTAAACAGCGAGATAACGAAGAGCACTAGGAATATGAAGAACAGGACTTTTGCGATCGAGGCGGCAGCCGCCACAATATTGAAGAAACCGAAAATACCGGCGATTAAAGCTACGACCAGAAAAATCATAGACCATTTCAACATGTTAATCATCTTCCTTTCATAATAAATTAATGTATAGTGTTACTGAAGGGTGCACTAAATGAAGTGCTCTGCGAACCGGTTATATCTGCCTAAGCGGAGGGCAGAAACAAGAGTGAACTGATTCGCTTGTAGCTTTCATTAACCCGGGTATTTTGGTCTGAAACAGAACTGTTATTCACATCGGGAGAGCGTTCCCGACGCTTGTTTCGGGCCTTAAGGCTTAGGGTAACTATGGAGTATCAAACATTGAATCCTTTACAGAAAGAGAGGGAAACGAATGATCTGGGAAATAAGTGTTGCACTCATAGCCGTAGCATTTGCCGTACTAGTTGTATTTCTCATTAAAACCTTAAAAGCAGCGGAAAAGTCACTGGATAAAACGACTCAAACCCTGCAGGAAGTTCAGAAGACCATTGATGAGCTCAGTTATGAAGTGAAGAATGTGGTTAGACAGGCCAATGACATTACAGGAGATTTGCAACATAAGATGGGGCAAATTGATCCGGTGCTCGAATCGGTAAAAAATGTGGGGGATGTGCTGAACGAGGTTACCTTGGCAGCCAAGCAGGTGTCCACGGCTTTTATCGACAGAATCAAGAGCCCGCCAAAGCGTCCCAAGGATTCCGAGGTAAAGGCTCAACACGCGGTAGTACAGACGCCGGATGAAATGCGTGCTTATGCTTTGCCGTATGAAACACCCAAACCGGAGTCTAAATCGCCGGGGTGGATGAAATGGGTGGATATCGCCGCAGGGGTTTGGCATAAATACCGCTCTTAATCAAGAACGGTACATAGCTTCTATCTATTCAGCGCTGCAGCAGGTCCGCACGGAAACGTCAGTACATGCCGGAGGTCAGTAATCATCGGAAAGGGTGTGGAATATGATGAATGCACTGCTCTTGTTATTAGGAATTCTTTCCCCCTTTGTCGGCGGGGTGCCGACGGCTGCCGATTTACCGGTGCAGCCCACAGCCCGACTGGCTCTCTGGCAACCGACGTTTCCGGCCGAAGCGGCAGACGATAATGGGACAATGACCCGAACCATAGAATCGTTCGACTCTATGGGGGGGATTACCCTCTATGATGATTTCAAAAGCGTGCTGTTAAAAAAGGGAGAGCCGGATTCCATCGACAAAGACCCCTATACCGGCTATACCGAGTGTCACTATGGCAGTCTGACGATAGGCCTTTATGAGGACCTGGTTTATTACGTGCATGCCGGTCCGTCGCCGAAGAAGATTTCCTTAAATGGGATGTCCATTCCGCTTCAAGAAGTCTGGCTCCGGCAATACTTTGGAGAACCGGATTTTGTGGCGGAAGACGGAGATGTTTATATTCGGGGAACTGCCGCCCTAAAGATTTATAAAGACCCTTTATCAGGAGATGTGACAGGCGTCGATTTATTTGATGAAGCGGCCTCGTGAATAATAGAAGAGATTAAAGGAATCGAATTGTTTCAAATTTGCCAACTTGGGGTAATATACTCTAGATTTTAAACTTTGATTGATTTTGACTCTTAAGGAGCGTGGTATCATGAGTACGATCGACAACAAATCTTATGCCAAGGTAGTTCAAAACGGTGTACAGGCTGTTGAGACCGTCCAAGAGCTTCACTCCACCGGCTATGACGCCGAAGATATTTTTGTACTGGCGCATGACCAGGATCGAAGCGACAGGATTGCGGAAGCAGCCAATGCCAATGAGGTTGGACTCAAAGAGGAGGGCGTCTTTAAGGCGATCGCCAATTTGTTCCGGTCGCGGGGTGATGAACTGCGGGCCAAAATCGTTTCACTTGGTTTTACCGAAACGGAGGCAGCGTTCTATGAAAAAGAATTGGATCTTGGCAAAGTGTTGGTCATTGCTAGAAGATCAGCTTGATGTTTGCAAGCGGGGCGATGTAGGTCCTATACATCCCAAAACATAGATAAGGAATGGGAGAAATACCCCATTCCTTATCTATGTTTCTGGAAATGTATGAAAAACTTGGCTTAATAGGTCGGCATTTGTTGTTTCGTGCCGATAATTGACCAAAACATGTTATCCTATATATAAAGAGAAGGATTTCGCCATATTTTAAGATGATTAAGGAGAGTTTTATGAGAATTTTAATTGTTGACGACAATCCGACAAATATCATAATTATCCGGGAAATATTGAAAAAGGAAGATTACCGGGACACGGTTGCGGTTTCTTCAGCCCATGATATGTTCGTACGATTGGGGGTCGAAACTCCTGGACAGGACAAGGAAGCCGGGGGTTCCGATATAGACCTGATTTTGCTGGATATGATGATGCCGGAGATGGACGGGATTGAAGCCTGTCGTCTATTGCAGCAATATGAGAGCTTGAAAGATATTCCGATCATTATGGTTACTGCGGTAGGAGACTCCAAGAAGCTGGCTGAAGCACTTGATGCGGGGGCTGTCGATTATGTAACAAAGCCGATCAATAAAGTGGAGCTGATGGCTAGAATTCGTCTGGCCCTGCGGCTGAAGCAGGAGAAGGATTGGCATAAAGAACGGGACCAGAGAATCCAGGAAGAGTTAAAGCTGGCTGCCATGATTCAAAATGCCGTCTTAAGCTCTCCAATCCGGGATCCTCTCTTTGAAATTGACGCCTTATATAAGCCTTCCTTTGAACTCGCAGGGGACTTGTATTCCTGGTATCCGCTCGGTGACGGCAGATATGGGGTCATCCTGCTTGATATGATGGGCCACGGCATTTCCTCATCTCTATTCTGCATGTTTATTGCCTCCGTCCTGAAAGACACTGTAAACACCTATGTGGAACCGGAAAAGGTCATTCAGGAACTAAACCGGAGATTCAATCTCCTCTACATCGACAGTCAGCTTGTTCAATACTATTTTACGGCCATTTATCTAGTGGTGGATACAAAATATAAGAAGATCGATTACGTCAATGCAGGGCATCCGCCGGGTCTTTTTTACCAAGAGGATGGTTCTGTAATCAAGTTGAACACCGTTTGTCCTCCGGTGGGCTTATTCGATAAAATCGAGGCTACAACCCAGACCGTTTATTATGAAGGTGATGGGCACCTTGTTCTTTATACCGATGGACTTACCGAGGCGGTGGAAGGAACCCAGGATGAACAATTGGACTATCTGGAGCAAAGGTTGCGGGGGAGCCATATTTTTGATAAAGAGGGGATTGAGCGGATGCTGTTCAATGAAGATCTCCCCCAGGAACGGGAAGATGACAAATGCCTGGTGTGGATCTCATTAAAAGGAGGAGAAAGCAAGAAATGAAAATCCGGAGCAAGCTGATGATCGGATTCGGATCACTCATCATCATTTTATTGATATTGACATTCACAAGCTATGATCGGCTTAAATATATGAACAGCGAATTAGATAATATATCTTCCAATAAATATTTCATCATAAAGAATGCGACGGGAATGCGTGGAGAATATAACGATATGGCCCGCATCCTAACGAATATGCTACAAACACAAGACGATGGATTTACATCTACACAGTTATCCAAACTGACCGAGATGAATGAATCCGCTATGAAATACTACGAGTTGATTAAAAGTAAGACGAGTACCCCGGAAGAACAAAGGATTTTAAGTACTACCGATAAAGTGATCACCGATTTTGAGAAGTATAGAGATCATGTGCTCGAGTTGATGCGAAGGGGAGATTACCACACCGCGAACCAATACCGGTTGGATACCGGCCAAACCATACAGGATACGCTGCTTACTTCCCTAAATGATATGCGAGATTATTACAATGTTCAGATTGAAACGGCTGTAGCTGAGGCCAGCGATGCCTATGAGCGCTCCATCCAGATGACGATAGTGATTATGGCTGCCGGGCTGCTACTCGGTCTTGCCGTTATACTTTGGGTGTTTCCGAGCATAGCCAGAGGATTTAATACGGTCAATCGAATGATGAGTTATTTTGGCAAGAGCGAGCTAAAAGCGATTCAAGAAATCCCTATCTACTCGAAGGATGAAATAGGAGAGATCGCTAGGGTTTTCCGCGAAATATCGATGGATTTACAAGAAAAGCAGGAGGCGGAACAGCAATATTTGCAGGTGCAGATGGATCAGTCCTGGGTCGACTCCAACCTTGCGCGTATTACGGATTTGCTGCATGGGATAAACTCTCTGGAGCAAATTTCGCAAATGTTCATTAGTGAATTTACACCTTTGCTCGGAGCCCAATATGGTGCCATTTACATCATTAACCAAGATCAAAGTCCGAACAAACTTTATTTGGCAGGAAGTTATGCGGGCAACCATGACCTAGGATCTCCGGAATCCTTCAGTTTCGGAGAAGGGCTTATTGGACAGGCCGCCCTCGATAAGAGACCTATTTCATTGCAGGAAGCACCCAATGACTATGTATCGGTCCGCTCTGGCTTGGGAGAATCCAAACCCAATCACATTCTAATTTATCCGGTCATGTTCGAGGATGAAGTGCTCGGCGTAGTGGAATTTGCCGGGTTTGAACCTTTTACCGCGATTGAGGAGACTTTGATGTCCGGGCTAACCTCAAACCTCGGCATTATATTGAACAACATTAACCGCCGCCTTCGCGTGGAAGAACTGCTGCGTGAATCGCAGGCACTGACTGAAGAGCTACAGGTGCAATCGGAAGAGCTCCAAACGCAACAGGAAGAGCTGCGGCGTTCGAATGAAAGTATGGAGAAGCAGACTGTAGCCTTGAAACGCTCTGAAGAATTGCTGCAACGGCAGCAGGAAGAATTGGAGCATTATAATACCGAATTGATCGCCAAGACGCGTGCCTTGGAAGAGCAGGTTCAAGAGGTTGAGGAGAAAAACAACGAAATCGAGAAAACAAAAGTTGAACTAGAGCGTCATGCGGCCCAACTGGCCGTAACGAGCAAGTATAAGTCTGAATTTTTAGCCAATATGTCTCATGAACTGCGGACTCCTCTCAACAGTCTGCTGATCCTTTCGCAGCTATTGTATGAGAATAAGGAAAGCAATCTGACCGAAAAACAGATTGAATATGCGCATACGATTCATATGTCCGGCGCCGATCTGCTGAAAATGATCGATGAAATTCTGGATCTGTCCAAAGTGGATGCAGGGAAGATGGAAATCAACCGGGAAACGGTCCGGCTTGAAGAAATCGGACGATTTGTACAGCAAAACTTCGGTCCTGTCGCACAGAGAAACAAAATCGGCTTGCGGATCGAAGTGGATGATGACGTGCCGATGGAAATTCAGACGGACGGACACCGAGTGAAACAGATTCTTCGTAATCTGCTTTCGAACGCATTTAAGTTTACGAGCCGTGGGGAGATTTCAGTAAACGTCAGAACGGCTACTGCAGACCTCTTACCACCCGCTTTGGATCCTTCCCGAGAATATCTTGAGGTGTCCGTTAAGGATACGGGAATCGGGATTCCGTCCGACAAAATGGATATTATTTTCGAGGCCTTCCAACAGGTCGACGGTACGACCAGCCGGAGATACGGCGGTACCGGGCTAGGACTTTCGATCAGTCAAGGATTGGCGGGATTGCTCGGCGGCGTGATTAGCGTTCAATCTACGGAAGGCGAGGGCAGTATCTTTACACTGTATCTACCGAAGGACTCGCCTTCTCGGTTATTTGTTGCCGATCAGGAAGTCGCGGTGACGAACACTGCAATCTCTCCGTTCCTTGGCAAAGGGTCTTATGTACGTCCGGTGCGTCCGGTGGAAGAACCTATAGCCGCAACAAATCCGATGGACGATGACCGGGATCTGCTGGAGACGGGAGATAAAGTCATACTCATTATCGAGGATGACGTCAAGTTTGCTAAAATCTTGTTGGAGATGTCCCGTAACCACGGCTTCAAAACGTTGGTAGCGATCCAGGGAGATAAAGGATTGGAGATGGCGCTAGAGTATAAGCCGGATGCGATTATCCTCGATATTCAACTGCCGGTCATAGACGGCTGGTCCATTTTGAACGAATTGAAGAGCAGTGCCGCTACAAGACATATTCCGGTACATGTCATTTCTGTAGTCGATGAGGCCAAGCAGGGACTTATGATGGGAGCTATTGCCTATCTCCGCAAGCCGCCAACCAGGGAGCATCTTGAGCGTGCCTTTTCTAACATAG
>DJTQ01000357.1 GCA_002439285.1 Paenibacillaceae bacterium UBA6304 | reverse complement strand
ATAGGGGATACCGCTCCGTTCTTGATGTTGGTCGCCGTGAGGGCAATCGCACCGGTCGCCGGAATACCGCCGAAAAACGGTGTAACGATGTTGGCGATGCCTTGGCCGACCAGCTCCCGGTTGCTGTTGTGGCGCGTCTCGGTCATACCGTCGGCGACCACGGCCGATAGCAGGGATTCGATGCTCCCGAGCAGGGCGATGATCAGCGCCGGCTGAAGCATCGTACCGATGCGGTCCCAAGTGAGGGCGATCGGGTGCAGCCCGGGGAATCCGCCCGGGATGGCGCCGTAGGCGGAACCGATCGTCGCTACTTTGCCGGGGAAGAGCCAGAGCGCAACCAAGGTTGAGACGAGAATGCCGACCAGGGAACCGGGAACTTTGGGAAGTACCTTCGGCGTCAGCAAAAGGGCTGCCAGACAAATGCAGGCGGTCAGAATGCTAAACGGATTCAGGGAAGGGAGACGCAGGACGATTTCCTTCATATTTTCAAAGAAATATTCATGCCGTTCCATATTCTGGAGCCCTAGGAAGCCCGCGATCTGACCGCTGAAAATCGTTACCGCAATCCCGGCCGTAAACCCGATGGTCACAGGACGCGGTATAAACTTTATTAAGGTGCCTAGCCTAAGAAGCCCCATCAGAAGCAGCATAATTCCGGCAAGAAAACCGGCAATCAGGAGATTCTCGTATCCGTACTGCATAACGATGGCCAACAGGATGGGGATAAACGCGCCGGTCGGACCGCCGATCTGAAATCTCGATCCGCCAAGCAGCGAAATCAGAATCCCCGCAACGATCGTCGTGTACAACCCGTATTCAGGTTTGACACCCGAGGCTATGGCAAACGCCATACCAAGGGGAATCGCGACGATCCCGACAATACATCCTGAAATTAAGTCTTTTCGTAATGACCCCGCGTGATAACCTTTATACCGCCCACTCCACTTCATCAAAAAACCTTCTTTTCTATGATATATGAAATAAAGCACAAGACATTATCGAACACAAAAAAGAACCCCCGAAAAACGGTGGGGAGTTCGCCTTCACCTTATTTTTCTTTGCGGATTTCCTCCAATAACGAAATCGATTCGACCAGATGATTATCGAAAATTTGTCGGGCCACCGTCAGCAAATCCTCAATTAACGGATCTCGGAGCGAATAGACGACGGTCGTACCCTCTTTTACTGTGTTGACCAGATTCTTGGCCCGGAGTACGGATAGCTGTTGCGATACGGCGGAACCCTCGGAGCCTACAAGCATCTGCAGTTCATTGACATTTCGTTCCCCTTCGCAGAGAACCTCCAGGATACGAATCCGCATGGGGTGGGCGAGCGCTTTGAAGAACTCGGCTTTAAATTGCTGTAAGCTAACGTCCATGGAATGAATCTCCTTTCATGTCAGATGTGATTAAATTTTATTATATTCAAAGGTTTGAATATTTGGAATGATATTCATCATAAAGCACCCTGAAAATCGGAGGAATGTATCGTTTTAATTGACAATGATAATTATTATCAATTAGAATATAGATAATTGATTGGGAAGTAGACTGTTTAATCGGTCTATTAATCCTTGAGGAGGCGTGGTCTCTTGTTTATTATGACGAGAACGATTTTGGTCGAGAAAGGCAATAGCGATAAAGTGGTTGCTAGATTCAGCGGAGAAGGTCCAATGGATCATATGGACGGGCTCGTTGACATCAGTGTGATGGTGAATACCAAGAGCAAAGAGCAGGAAGAAGTCGTGGTGATCATCCGCTGGGAATCCCAAGAGGCTTGGAAGAACTGGGAAAAGAGCGACGCACATATCCAGGGCCATAAGGAGAATCGGGGCAAACAGCCGCCTGCTTATATCCTCAGTACTGAAGTTAAAATGTATGAAGGCGAAGTCGTCAAGCGTGGCAAAGCTTACCGCTAATCCCGCGGTCGGGTGACTCTGGATTCTGGATCCGCCATTCTCAAAACGATAGATTCGGGCCAGCCGCTCCTTGGGGCGGCTTTTTTGGTGTCTGTCTATAATTGCACCGAGTGGCCAAAATGTTGCGATCGGCGATTTGACAGATATTTTTAATAGAGGGTAAGATCTTTTAGAAGCGAAGTTAGGATAATAATATATATAGTAAATTACCGGTAAGGAGATAGAGAGTATATGAAACTGGTATCGTGGAATGTAAACGGCTTACGAGCCTGCGTGAATAAAGGGTTTTATGATTATTTCAAAGCTGTAGATGCGGATATTTTTTGCTTGCAGGAAACCAAGCTTCAGGAAGGGCAAATCAATATGGAGCTGGGAGATGAATATGAGCAGTATTGGAACTACGCCGAGAAGAAAGGATATTCCGGAACGGCTGTGTTTACCCGGGTCAAACCGTTATCCGTCCGTTATGGAATAGAAGAAGATAGCGAGCCTGAAGGTAGAACCCTGACCTTGGAGTTTGAGGGCTTCTACCTTGTCAATGTTTATACGCCGAACGCGAAACGTGACCTGGCCCGGCTCGATTACAGAATGGAATGGGAGGATCGCTTCCGCAGCTACCTGCTGGAGTTGGACAGCCACAAACCGGTGATCGTGTGTGGAGACCTCAATGTCGCGCATCGGGAAATCGACTTGAAGAACCCGAAATCGAATCTTGGAAATGCCGGATTTACGCCCGAAGAACGAAGTAAGATGACGGAATTGTTGGGGGCCGGTTTTGTGGATACATTTCGTCATTTTTATCCGGACCAAGAGAATGTTTATAGCTGGTGGTCCTATATGCCGAAGGTACGGGAGCGGAATGTGGGCTGGCGGATCGATTACTTCTTGGCTTCCTCCAGGTTTGCTCCGCAATTGCTGGATGCCAGTATCGACTGTCAGGTGATGGGAAGCGACCATTGTCCGGTCATCCTCCAAATTCATGAATCAATTGGATGATGTTTATAGATATTAAGCAAGTCAGTATCATCTTGCAATTGATTGATTATGATTATGAATGAGGGTAGAGTATGGGTTTTATTCAAGCCTACATGAAAAAGACGAACAAGAATCTGCTGATCGCAATAATCCTGTTGCCGTAGTGAGCATAGGATTTGCGCTTCTGAATGTGAGACTTATCAGCGATTTTTTTTCATGCTGTATCAGTCCTATCGATTGATATTACGGGTCAGGAACCCGAAGCGGCATATCATTTACCGAAGGTTAGCCGGACAGGGGGATCCTGAGGAGATTATCCGGCAATTGGAGGGGGAGCTTGAACAAGGAGAATACTTCATTAGCGGCAAATATGTCATAACCAACAAATGGATTATGAAAAGAAGCAGGTTCTCCCTCAAGTTCGCCAGAAACTATTTCGAGCCGGGAGCCGCTTATAATCTGGATAACGTGTTTTAATTACATAACGATGATAGTAGCGATAATACATAACGATAAGAACGTCCTTTTGCGTTGGAGAAACGTGGAAGGACGTTTTGTTGTAATATGGAAAGGTTGTTTTTGTGGGAATTAGTTTGTTATTACTCTAAACTTCTTTATAATAGGATGGTTGTGACCAAAGAGAAATAGCAACTGAATCGTGGAGTCGATGAGGCAGAAAATGGATGAATCCCGGCTAATTGACAAAGGATAGGACTGGGCCTAAAATTTACTCTATTAACCTCATTTGATTAATATGATTAACCATTCAATGACTCAGCCGGAATGATAGCGTGACTTAAATATGAAATGAAAGTGAAGTGTGGATATGTTTGCAAATATAAATGGTACTCGTATTTATTTTGATGTCGAGGGCTCGGGTTATGTTCCCGAGGGGGAGCGGATGCGCCACAAGCCCGTATTATTCGCAATTCACGGAGGGCCGGGCAGCGATCATGCCGATTTCAAGCCATGGCTCACGCCGCTTACCGAGACGGTTCAAATCGTCTATATGGATCTGCGCTGCAACGGGCAGTCGGAGCGGGTTGATCCCGCTACTTGCACGCTGGAGCAGCTTGCGGATGATATTGAAGCGCTGCGCTTGTACCTCGGCCTGGAGCAAATCCAACTGCTTGGCCATTCCTTCGGGGGAATGGTGGCGCAAGTGTATGCCACTCGTTATCCCGACTCGCTGGACAAGCTAGTGCTGTTATGCACGGCACCTAGCCGCGAGTTCTATCCGGCGGCTCTGGAATTTGCCCGGAAAATTGCCACGCCGGAACAACTCAACGTGATTCCGGAACTGTTTGAAGGGCGGATTGAAGATGAAGCCCATCTGATCCGGTGGTGGGATGTTTGCTATGATCTTTATTTTCACGTCCATGATGAAGAGATTATGCGGGAGACCGGTAACCGGCCGATCGGCTCGATGGAAGTGGCGAACTATACGTTCAAACACTTTATTCCATTATATGATGTGCGCCCGCAACTGCCGGGTCTGAAGGTGAAGACCTTGATCATCGGCGCGCGCCATGATTGGGTGACCCCTGTATCGCAATCCGAGGAGATGCACAAGCTGTTGCCTAACTCGCGTCTAACGGTGTTTGAACACAGCGGACACATGCCATTTATTGAAGAGCATGATGCCTTTATCTCATTATTAACCGGCTTTGTAACGGAGTAAGATAGCAACTTTACAGCAAATGAGGACTGCAAAATGACAGAGATCGAGATATGGAGAGAGGAACGGCGTCGTTCGGTCGTTGAGTTTCAGGGCGACTTGGCGCTGATTGGACTTCACACTATTTACGAACCGATGCACATAGAAGGAATACCCGGACTTTGGGCGCCCAAAGCGGCAAGGGAGCAGGGGCTGACGCTAACGGCACAGGCATCTGACGGGATTACCCTGGACGGAGAGCTTGTTGAGGGGACCATCTCGCTGGAGGCAGATTATACGGTGGTCCGTTTTTCGGATTCGCTGACGGCGGTAGCCACGACGCAGCCGGGATCGGACCATTTGCTTGCGGTTTACGATGCGGAAGCGGAGGCAATCTCGCGGTTTGAGAGCATCGCCAACTTTCCTTACGATCCAGAGTGGGTGATCGAAGGCCGGTTTATCGGCAAGGATGGGGAACGAACGATGGCATTCGCCCATGTGGACGATGCGCAAGGAAGTTTGCGTCACCATCAATCTCCCGGGGACATTGCCTTTGAGTTTGCAGGAACCACCTATACGATGACTCCTTTTATGTCGGGAGATATCCTGATTCTGGTTTTCGCGGATACCACAAATGGCCGGACTTCTTATGGACTGGGTCGGATGCTGGTGGTTACGCCGGACGAAAGCGGCAGAGCGATCCTGGACTTTAACCGCAGCTTCTTGCCTCCGTGCGCTTTTTCGCCTCATTTCAATTGTCCGTTTCCACCGCAGCAGAACAGACTTCCTTTTGAGGTAACCGCGGGGGAACAGAAGGTATTGACACGGGAATAACACAAATGTACGCTTATAGCGACAAATTACGACAAATTCATTGACAAACTATGCAAACAAGCGAATACTTATAAAACATAGTAGTTTGGTATGGATTGAATTATACATTACAGCAAAGGGGTGCACTACGTGAAATCAAGATTGTTTTCCACACAAAGAATTCTGGCAGTAGTTTTAATATTGGCACTAAGCGTGCTATCCGCCTGCGGGAATAGTAATACAAGCAACTCGGGAGACACCGGAACTGCTACCACAAACGGAAAGAAAACGGTGAATATCGGAGTCACTTATTCTCCTAACACATTGAATCCGCTCTACCCGGTAGGACTGGTTTCCACTTATGTAACCGGAATGTTGTTCCAGCCGCTGGTTGACATCGATGAGGATCTGACTTTTAAGCCGATGCTTGCCGATTCGATCGAAACGGCCGACAACAAGACCTTTACCATCAAGTTGAATAAAGATGCGAAATGGACGGACGGAACGCCGGTGACGGCGGATGACGTTATTTTCACGCTGAAGTTGATGAGCAATGCGAAAGTGGCATCCACTTATGCATATATGTTTGCCATTCTGGAAGGTTTGGACGACACCGGGTATTTGCCTGAGGGGACGGAAGAGATTTCCGGCGTGAAAAAGGTGGATGATCAGACGCTCACGATGACGACGAAGTCACCGACTACGCTGAATATTTTTCAGGATACAGTCGGCCGGTACTTGCTCACTGTTCCTCAATCGGCCCTGAAGGACGTCGCTCCGGAAAATATCAACAAGAGCGAATTTATGCAAAAACCAACCGTAACCAACGGTCCGTTCAAACTAGTCGAGTACAGCCGAGATCACTTTGTTCAGCTCGAAGCCAACAAGGATTATTTCAAAGGGGCACCGAAAATCGAGCAGCTTAATTTTAAAGTCATGCAGCCTACGGCGATTTCCGCCCAACTGCAGAGCGGAGAAATTGATATGAATATTCCGTCCGCTGGCGTCATTCCGATCGGGGATTACGATAAAATCAAAGGCATTGAAGGTCTTACGACGGTAGAAGGCCCGGCTATTGCAACCCAGTTCATGTATATTAATGAAAAGTCGGTGCCGGACGCCAAACAAAGACAAGCGATTTCTTACGCGCTGAATCGCGAAATGATCGTTAATAATTTGCTGAAGGGTTCGGGGGAAGCCGTGAGCGGATTTTTCACCAGCTATAGCCCTTATGTAGATGCAAGCGTGAAGCCGGATGCGTATGATCCGGAGAAAGCGAAGAGTCTTTTGCAGGAATCGG
>DJTQ01000358.1:2884-11017 GCA_002439285.1 Paenibacillaceae bacterium UBA6304 | reverse complement strand
TCAGCACGCGCCCCACCCACGACTCTGTCGCGAGGGTGGGACGCGCCTGCGGCGAAGGCCCTGCGGGACCTTCGCCCTCCATGGCTGCTGCCGCAGGCTCAGCCGCGGCAGCAGTACCTTTCGCCAGCGCCTCACGGCCGCTGGCAGTAAGCGTTCCGCCCGAGGCCGGAACGCCATTTGCCGTGCCTTCCAGCAGCACGGCCCCCTTCAGCTCAACAAGCACCTTCTGCAGCTTCATCAGCAACTGGTCGCTCGCAACTTCCGTTTGCTGGATTACCGGTTGCCCCGCTCCCGCCGGAGAAGCCGTCGCTGCATTAGTTCCCGCGCCCGAAACAGCCCCTCCTTCAGGTCTATCCACAGAGGATGAGAGAGGCATCCCTACTCCAGCCTTATCCAAAACTACCGACCTTCCAAACCCTACTGAAGCAGGCTCCATCCCTTCCGTAGTCCCACTTCCGCTCAAGCCAGCAACATTTGGGCCGATCCGGTCCTTAACAGTAGTCTGCCCGGTGGGAGTGTCTGGCGCGTCCTGCAGCTTCAACCAGTTTCCCAACTGCTCCTCCAATGTAGACACCAGACTATGCAATGGCGGACCAAAGACCGCCTGATGCAAGCCCGTTACGGTTTCACCCGTCAATGGCAATCCACGGTTCATGGCGATTCCGATGGCATGAATCCATTCGGACGCAGGCAGCGAGGCCGGTTTTAAGGCATTTAATTGCAATATTTGCTTAACATTATCTTTAGTCAACGCTATTCCGTTACCCTGCATCAATTGGAGCATTTCCCGGTTCCCCGGAGTATTGTCCAATCCCAGCGTTTCCAGAGCACTTGCTAACGAAGCCGCCGATAAACTTCCCGATACCGGTAACTGAACCGGCTTCAGCTTCATTAACCCATCCTCCGTCTGTGGCTGTACCTGTAACAAAGTCGTTTGCCCTTCTTGCAGCGGTGTTTCAAGCGCCGCATGCAGTTTAACGCCTTGAACTTGTATTACTGCCTCCTGACCGTCCTCCGATACGCTCAAAACCGTTCCCCTTACAACCTGGCCCGGCTTTAACTCCAGCGTCTTCGGCGTTCCGGGTTTAACATCCCCCACCACACTGCGAAGCAATGGTCCGATATTCATAATTTCTCTCCCATCCGCCCATCATTTATATGGAAAACCCGCCTTGTTAGGCGGGTGAGTTAAAACAGAGTCTGTTCCTCTATAAACAGGTTGCGCATAAAACTCTTACGATGCATAGGCGTTGGCCCCAGGGCCTGAATCTGCTCGCGGTGCAGCTTCGTAGCATATCCTTTATGTATCGCAATACCGTACTCAGGATACAGCGCATCCCATTCTCCCTGACAAAGCCGATCCCTCGTAACTTTGGCGACAATAGAGGCAGCCGCGATCGACTGACTGGTCGCGTCACCTTTGATCACCGAAAGCTGCGGAATTTGCATATCTACCTTTTCAGCATCAATAAGCAAATAATCGGGCACTACGGCCAGTTGCTCCACCGCTTGCTTCATGGCGAGACGCGTTGCTTGTTTGATGTTAATTCGATCTATTGTATCCGCATCTGAATAGCCTATACCCACAGCCACAGCATGTTCCATTATAATGTCATACAGCATATCGCGTTTCTTCGCGCTTAGCTTCTTGGAGTCATTCACATCCTCGAGAATCAAACCTTGTGGCAAAATAACGGCCGCAGCCACAACATCACCAAACAGACATCCCCGTCCCACCTCATCGATACCTGCAATGTTGCGGTAGGATTGCCAGTACTCCTTTTCATACATTAACAAATCACTCATAGTTCCTCCTTCAAATTCCAAGCCTGCAATACAAGCTTACTTATCTTGGTTGAATTTATCAAGCCCATCCGGGCTACTCGGCTGCCGGCAGAAGTAATAAATTGGAAAGTGTCAGAGAGGTACAGTACTTTATTATAATATCGGTAACTTTCCTTCATTTTGAAAGAATTTTGCTCCAAAAAACTAATTAATCATTTTAAGTACAAAAAAAGACGAGAAATCCCATGGATTTCTCGTCCCATTTGTTATCGTTCGTTTGTCTTCAGTCATTGAGCAAAAGCTAGATCCATATCCACATTACCCAATAACTGTAACCAAGCCGTTCAAATCAATAAGGAGCTTCCAAAGTATATCTGCCCAGTTTTCCGGCCCGAAGCTCGCGAAGCAGAATTCCCGAAGCTTTTTCGAGGTCTACGCGCCCGCCGCTAACGATACAACCCCGTTTGCGTCCGATCGCCTCCATTACGGCTACAATTTCATCCGGGTTTTCAAAATCCTGAGGTTGTTCTTTTAAATCAAACCGCTCCTTAAACGACTCCCAGTAATATTTCACCAAATATTTCACGCCGAAAAAGGCGATATCTTCTACATTCAGAATTTCTTCACGAATCGCACCCGTGAGCGCCAGACGGTATCCGACATTCTGGTCTTCGAATTTCGGCCAGAGAATTCCGGGAGTATCGAGAAGCTCCATATCCGTTCCTACCTTAATCCATTGCTGTCCCTTGGTCACACCGGGACGGTCGCCCGTAGCCGCAATATTGCGACCTGCCAAGCGGTTGATCAATGTAGATTTGCCGACGTTCGGAATTCCGACAATTAACGCCCGAACAGCCCGGGGATTAATCCCTTTCGCCAGCTGTCTTTCAATCTTTTCCTTCATGAGTTCCTTCGCCATTTGCGGAATTTCCTTAATCCCTTGTCCGCTGGATGCATCCGCTTGAATGGCCACATGGCCCTCTTGCTTAAAGTATTCGATCCACTGTCTCGTTACCGAAGGATCGGCAAGATCCGATTTGTTCATTACGATCAAGCGAGGTTTGCCTTGTAAAATCTCATCGATCATCGGATTTCTGCTGGATAAAGGAAGCCGCGCATCCACCAGCTCAATTACCACGTCAATCAGTTTCAGCTTCTCCTGAATTTGACGACGCGCTTTGGTCATGTGTCCGGGAAACCATTGAATTGCCATGCTTTTTCACCTCTAGCTCCCGATTAGGCACCCCAACCGGATGTCTTTTAATGTTTAATAAATTCGATATCTTTCAGAGGCCAGAACACAAGATCGGCACGCCCGATGATATCTCCGTAAGGTACATAACCGATCCTCCGGCTGTCCGTACTATTGGAACGATTGTCCCCGAGCACGAAAACATAGCCATCCGGCACCGTACCGTCCGTCACCTGCTCATTCGGAAAATTGGCTTCTGTATTGTATAGTTCATTATTGTTATGTTTTTCATTCAAGGCTTCTTGAATATATGTCTCTTCGACCACTTGACCATTGACCGTAACCGTATCGCCTTCGACTTTAACCGTATCTCCCGGAACTCCGATCACCCGCTTAATAAAATCCCGTCCTTCAGACGGCACATGGAACACGACAACTTCCCCATGCTTCGGACCACGAATATCGTAAATGATTTTGTTCACAATAATTCTTTCCCCGGTATGAAAATTAGGCTGCATCGATGGACCGTCAACAATAAACGGTGCAAAGAAAAGCCAGCGAATCAGGAGAACCAGTACGACGGCGATAACAATGGCCTTCAACCATTCAAGCGCCTCGCTCTTTTCTTTCTTTGGCGGGTCCTGCGGGGATTCCGACGGGACCGATTGCTCGGATTGAACTTGATGCTCCATGGATCCTGACCTCTCTTTGTGAAGGAATATGTAATGAATCAATGTTTTTGAAAATAGTAAAGGGGCTTGTTCAACCAAGCCCCCCTGATCGTTAATGAATTAACGACGTACTTCTTTAATTCTCGCTGCTTTACCGCGAAGTTCACGAAGATAGTACAGCTTCGCACGACGCACTTTACCACGGCGAGTCACTTCGATTTTATCGATTTTCGGGGAATGAAGCGGGAAAGCTCTTTCCACGCCTACACCGTTCGAAATTTTACGAACTGTAAAAGTTTCGCTGATTCCGCCGCCACGACGCTTAATAACAACACCTTCAAACAATTGGACACGTTCACGAGTTCCTTCAATAACCTTTACGAACACTTTTAAAGTGTCACCAGGACGAAAGCTCGGAAGATCTTTGCGAAGTTGTTCTTGCGTAATCGCTTGAACGATATTCATCTATGACTCCCTCCTTCCACTCAGGTGTTCATGCCTCTTCCGGAAAAACTCATGTTTTCCTTCATCATCCGCAGCGGACCACCGAATTCACAACAAAGAAAATCTTATCACATTTCTTTATGCATAGCAAGATATTTAATGCGTTTCGGAGCGGGGGATACTCCGTTTTACGCTGTTGTTTAGAACTTCTTCTTTCCTATAATATAACCAGGAATACCTAATTATTAAGCATCCGTACAAAAAGCGAAGAAAATATTTAAAAAAGATGACTTCCGCTGCATTCTGATGCAGCCAGAAATCATCTTATCGCTTGAACGATTTTGATATTAAGTGAATGAACTCGTTATAACGTTAGCTCGACGCCGGGCGCCAGTCCCTATTCGTAAGGCAATACCTCGCTTAACAATTCCTGCTCCGTTTCAAGCGGATCAATTAAATAACCCATCATGATGATAACCTCCTTTGGGAGAGCTCGCTAGTGCCGGCCGGCATAAAACGCTAAGATATCGTCAACCGTCAACATACGTTCATCATCCCGTTGTATATCTTCTTGCTGATGCTGAGCTTGCAGTTCTGATGTCTCTTGTTGTTGTTCCATATCCATTCTTGCCTCCTACACAATCAACAGGTCATTAATCTTGCTATCTACTTATTACCCCGTTCCCCAGAAAATGCACCTAACTTAAATAAATTTCTGTCTCCAAGTTCTGATTTTGCAGACAATACTGTCCTATATTTCCCTGAACCGCAAAACCGAATGCACCTCCACCTCGCAAAAAAATCAGAAGAAAAAACATGATTAAATTGGCCGTAGCCGCCGAATCATTACGAATTCCGCAGACGGTTTCATCATATTAATCACAGCATATTCTTCTTCTGAGATAACGTGAAATATTTGGCAAAACTTTTCAGGGGGGGATTTTCTATACTCTATTCTCTCCTCTAAACAATAAAAAGAACCACAGCCGGGCCGTGGTTCTTCCTGTCGGTTCTTTTAATCGCATTCTACTCTATAGCATTGGCTTAATTATTCTGCCTCACTCACACCGAAATTCCTCAAGCCATTTTAAATCCTTCGGGGATAAATCCAGCGTGGCCAACAAATCCGGACGGCGGAGCCAAGTACGGCGCAACGCTTCTTTACGCCTCCAGTCGGAGACGTTGGCATGATGACCGCTGAGTAGGATATCCGGTACCTTCCAGCCGCGAAATTCGGCCGGACGGGTATAATGCGGATATTCCAATAATCCGGTGCTGAACGAATCGGTTACCGCGCTCATTTCATTCCCCAGCACACCAGGCAAGAGCCGAGTAATGCTGTCAATAATGACCATGGCCGGAAGTTCCCCCCCGGTCAAGACATAATCGCCAATCGATAGCTCATCCGTCACTAAATGCTCCCGGATTCTCTCATCGTAACCTTCATAGTGGCCGCAAATAAAAATCAAATGATCCTCACCAGCCAATTCCTCAGCCTTCCGCTGAGAGAACGGCTCCCCTTGGGGACACATCAGAATGATGCGGGGGGGACGTGAGGACGGACTTGTACCTTCAGCACCTGCACCATCTGCTGAATCAGCTGAGCTATCCGGACCAGTGAACCGTTCACTTGTTCTTTCATTGCTCTCGGACAACAAATCCTCGACAGCCCGGAATATCGGTTCCGGCTTAAGTACCATACCGCCTCCGCCTCCATAGGGCGTGTCATCGACGGTTCCATGCTTGTTTCCGGCGTAATCCCGGAAATTGACTGCATGTAAGGCAACAATCCCCTTCTCCTGGGCTTTTCCGAGAATGCTGCTGTGAAATACCCCATCGAACATTTCCGGGAATAGGGTTAATACATCCATTCGCATCGTTATAGCAGCCCTTCCATCAAGTGGATCTTGACCAGTTTAGCCTTTATATCCACATCCAGCACCACGTCATCGATAACAGGCAGCAGCAATTCCTTGCGTGTCGGGAGTTTAACTACCCATACATCATTAGCCCCCGGTCGTAATATTTCCTCGATAACCCCGATTTCTTCGCCTGCTTCATTCACAACGCGGCAACCGATGATTTCGTGAAAATAGTACTCATTTTCCGGAAGTTCTACGGAATTTTCTTTAGGTACTTTTAACTCAAAACCTTTAAACTTTTCAACTTCATTGATATTTTCGAACTCATTAAACTTAACAATGTACATCTGTTTATACGGACGTGCAGCAACCACTGTTACCGTGATCTGCTCGCTCCGTTCAGGGTGCGCCATCAACAGCTTTGCCTTCGGCGCAAAACGCACCTCAGGAAAATCCGTTTGAAGTAACACTTTCAATTCACCGCGAATCCCGTGCGTATTTACTATTTTACCTACTGACAATAATGATTCTGACATAATTACCTCCCAGCGCTGATCAGACTTCATCTACGAAGCGTTATCATTCGCATCAAAGCCATATTTATCGTTCATCCGTTCATATAAATCAAGTTGATCATTGCGCAATGCTATGTTATGAAACATCTCCCACCATTCCGCTTCCAATCGGGTAGGCTTCCACAACTTAACCTCATCCCCTGGAAACTGCCGATGCAGCTCGGCAAGATCTTCTCGCATCATCTCCATGGCCCTGATCATCTCATTGCGTCCCTGATCGTTATCCAAAATGTGATTATTAATTTCTACGGCAATATCTTGTCGGACAAAGTTATAATAATCCGTCATTATATTGTACATCAAATAAGTTGTTGCCCCACGTGCTTCAAAAGCAGGATTCAGCGATCTGAAGGCGGTCTCCACCGTTTTTAGATTTGCTGACAAACTACCCAGATGATGCATCACCGAAGCATCCGATGCGCGGGCTCTCAAGCTTTCGATCACTATATCGGTTTCCGTCAGCGCGGCATCCATTCCAATGCCGAAAGACTGGTCCATCATCTCTGAATAACTTTGGTCCAGAGCCTTCTTATAAGGTAACCATTTGAAATTATAATAAAGACTGACCAGTAAACAGACCAATAACACAAGACTGAACAACTGCCACAGTCCAAACTTCTTCTTCATTCCGTCTCCCCCAGCTTCAGCATGTACGAAAAAGGGTTAGGACAAACATCCTAACCCTCTTTCGTATATCTTTAAGACAGAATGTCCACGGTAACCCGCTTATCCATCTTAACGGCTGCCGATGCTACAACCGTGCGGAGCGCCTTGGCGATTCTTCCCTGCTTGCCGATCACTTTACCTACATCATCGGGATGTACGGAAAGTTCATACACAATCAGATGTTCTTTCTCCACGACTTCCACACGGACATCGTCCGGATGATCAACAAGAGCCTTCGCAATAACGCCGACTAATTGTTCCATATGAGACCCTCCGAATCAGCAATTATTTCTGCTGCTTAAGCTCATGAAATTTCTTCATTACGCCCGCTTTGCTAAGCAAGTTGCGAACGGTATCAGATGCTTGTGCACCGTCTTGCAGCCATTTCAATGCTTTCTCTTCGTCGATGTTCACTACTGCCGGTTGTGCAACCGGGTTGTAGAAACCAATCTCCTCGATAAAACGGCCGTCACGCGGGGAACGGGAATTCGACACCACGATACGATAGAAAGGAGCTTTATGAGCACCAATGCGTTTCAAACGAATACGAACTGCCACGAAATTCACCTCCTTTAAAAAGTCAATCCAAGCTTATATTTCATCCGGCAAGGTAAGACCCTGTTACCGGAATGGAAATCTCATGCCTTTGCCCGCTTTGCCGAGCTGTTTCATCATTTTCGAACCTTTACCTTTAGGTCCCATCATATCCGAGAATTGCTTCATCATTCTGCGCATCTCGTCAAATTGTTTGATCAAGCGGTTGACATCCGCAAGCGTAGTCCCGCTTCCTGCGGCAATCCGTTTGCGACGGCTATGGTTGATCATATCCGGATTTTGTTTCTCCTGCTTGGTCATAGAATGAACGATGGCTTCCACCCGGCCCATTTGTTTCTCATCGACCTTGACGTCCTTCATCTGTTTCATCTTGCCCATGCCGC
>DJTQ01000358.1:0-2711 GCA_002439285.1 Paenibacillaceae bacterium UBA6304 | reverse complement strand
CGTTTCATCTTGCCCATGCCGGGTATCATATCCATGATCTGATCCAGCGGCCCCAGCTTCTTGACCTGATCCATCTGCTCCAGGAAATCGTCGAACGTAAATTCCGCATTGCGCATTTTTCGTTCCATTTCCTTAGCTTTATCGGCATCGATATTGGACTGCGCTTTCTCGATCAGGGACAACATATCGCCCATGCCGAGAATCCGCGAAGCCATCCGTTCCGGATGAAACGGCTCAAGCGCATCGATCTTCTCGCCAAGTGCGGCAAATTTGATCGGGCAACCCGTTACCGCTTTGACCGACAAGGCCGCACCGCCCCGGGTATCCCCATCCAGCTTCGTGAGAACGACGCCAGTCAGTGTCAGTTGCTGATTAAAGCTCTCGGCTACATTTACCGCGTCCTGACCCGTCATGGCGTCCACGACCAGGAGCACTTCATCCGGCTTGGTCACTTCGTGGATCTGACGGAGCTCCTCCATCAAGGCTTCGTCGACATGGAGCCGGCCTGCGGTATCGATCAACAGATAGTCATTACCGTTGTCCTTCGCATGCTGCAAAGCCTGACGTGCAATTTCAACCGGACTGTTGCCCTCGGGAAGAGTGAACACCGGTACCTTGATCTGTTCGCCCAGCACCTGAAGCTGCTTAATTGCAGCCGGCCGGTAAATATCCCCGGCCACTAGGAGCGGACGATGGTTGCCCTTCAGAAGCAACTTGGCCAATTTTGCCGAAGTCGTCGTCTTACCGGCACCTTGCAGACCCGCCATCATGACTACGGTCGGCGGACGGTTGCTCTTGGCCAGCTTGGCTTGGCTGCCACCCATGAGCTCGGTCAATTCCTTGTTGACGATGTCGACGATTACCATACCTGGCGTAAAGCTCTCCATGACCTCGCTGCCCACGGCTTTCTCTTTCACCTTACCGATAAATTCCTTGACCACTTTAAAGTTGACATCCGCTTCCAGTAAAGCCAGACGCACTTCGCGCATTGCTTCGTTTACGTCGTCTTCAGAAACCTTTCCTTTACCGCGAAGCTTGCTAAAAACGCTCTGCAATCGAGTTGTCAATCCTTCAAAAGCCATTCCCCAGTCACCTCCGTTCCATTGTCATAAATTCAGAAACTAAAATACTATAATTGTTCTGCTTGTCTCAGCAGTTGTTTTGACGTTTCTTTATGTAAATCAGACATTGCACTGTCCTCTAATACTCTCTCCAGTCTTGAAAGCAGCTCGCTGCGTGCTTCATCCTTCCGGACCAGACCCAGCTTGTCTTCATAGACCTCCAACATCTCTTCCGCCCGCTTGATATGCTCATAAACCGCCTGGCGGCTGATTTCAAATTCCGCGGCAATTTCGCCCAGGGAAAAATCATCGAGAAAATAATATTTGAGAAACATTTGCTGCTTTTCCGTTAGCAAAGTTTCGTAGAAATCAAACAATAAGTTGATCCGGTTTGTCTTCTCAAGCCTATTCTCTTGACTCATCTGGGCACCCCCTCCGTCAAGGAAAAACACTTTACAGCACATCAACGTTTCTTATCATACCGAATGGAGAACTCGTTGTCAAGTAAATTCCCTTAACATCTGCAAACATATAAAAGAACACCTTTCTATAGCAAAAAAACCACTGGGCAATATCCCAGTGGTTTCTTCATTCCGGTCGTATTCTCCGGAGTCTCGCTTCACCGATTCGGGAGAAGATACAGCAGGATCGCGAAGAAATGCGTCACACTGCCTGCAAGAACGAACAGATGCCAGATGGCGTGATGATAAGGAAAAGCTCGCCAAACGTAAAACACAGTACCGAGCGTGTATAGAAGCCCCCCTGTCACGAGCAGCACGATACCCGGATTAGGTACTGCTGCCACAAGCGGACCCCAGGCAATCACAATCAACCATCCCATAATGAGATAGAAAATCGTTGACATGAACAGGAATCTTTTGACGAAGAAGGCTTTAAACACGACTCCGAGCAAGGCGATGCCCCAGACAACCCCGAACAAGCTCCAGCCAAGCGAACCGCGGATCGCGATCAACATGAACGGCGTGTAAGTACCGGCAATATAAATATAAATTGAGGAGTGGTCGAAAAATTCGAACAGGTCCTTTATCTTGCCTTCTTTGAAGCTGTGTACCAATGTAGAGCACGAATACAACAGCAGCATACTTACCCCGTAAATCGTAAAGCTGACAACATGCCAGGCCGTACCTTTCATACTGGAGAAAACGATCAGTAACACCAGTCCCGCCAAGCTGAGCAATGCCCCGATACCGTGGGTAATCGCATTGGCGATCTCCTCCCGGCGCGGGTAAGTATGCGTATTGGCCATCACTTCGCCTCCCATTTTGCATCTCATTATTTTATAAACATATGGTACTCAGTCCAAAACGGTTACATCCGCTCTTCCTCGGAGTCTTCGTCTTCCCGGATTAGACCGGCGAACAGACCGTGTACGAACTGCTCGGAATCGAACTTCTGCAGGTCTTCCATTTTCTCACCAAGACCGACCAGCTTCACCGGCAAACTTAGCTCCTGGCGAATCGCAATTACAATCCCGCCCTTGGCCGTACCGTCCAGCTTGGTCAACACGAGCCCCGTCACTCCGCTCTTCTCGCCGAACAGTTTCGCCTGGCTGAGCGCGTTTTGACCGGTGGTTGCATCAAGCACCATCAGCACCTCATGCGGAGCGCCCGGAATTTCCCGTTGAATGAC
>DJTQ01000018.1 GCA_002439285.1 Paenibacillaceae bacterium UBA6304 | reverse complement strand
CTTCCCGTTGCCGAAGCTCTTCCGATCCTTCTCACTTAGTTCGTCGGCTTCCCCGGCTAGCAACGGATGTATAATGGCCCGATAGGCTCCTTCCGACGACAAACTTCCCCCATCCAATCCGACAAGAACCCGTGTATTCTGGATTTCCCGGCCTTCCAGTACAACGATCACTTCATCCGGCTTCAATGCAAGCATAAACTGCGAACCTCTATTCAGCCCACGATAAGGGACCAGCCTCAAACGGTCCCTCCAAGGAAAGCTCTCATCCTCGGACCATTCCAGAATAAGGTTGTCCGCCTGACTTCCGGCCTCCGGCTCATGAAAGGAACCCGGCAAAAATTCTCTCCACAACGAAGTCTCCATCACCATGACCGGCAGACGGCTCAGTGGGTCGGTCAATTGATTACCGGTATCGATCAATCCGGTGCAGCAAATTTCCGCCTCGCCAATCCGGACCTTTACTTCCGCAAGGTAGGATGAGATTAATTCCTGCCTTCGCTTCGACGACACCACCAATTTGAACCAAATCAATACGGCAAAAAAAACGGCCAGCATAAAGAAAGTTCCGATTTGCAGCGAGAATCCTAGACCTCCGGAAGCGGAATACCAGATTCCGTTCCATAGATCGCCGGAGCTCTGAAGCAAGTAATGAATCCCCAGAATACCTCCGGCGGCCGCAAAGTTAACGATGTAGAACGCCCCTAAGTTCCGTAAATAGTTTTGCAGACTGCCAAAACCGAATGCGATCCATAGCATGACGACGGAGAACAAAAATTTCACCAAAAATGTGAACAGAAACGACAGCTCCGGCAGGAACATCATAACTACGTAGGACGCTCCGACCGCCGCGGACAGCAACAGCCGCCAAACGACGACTTTCCGTTTCCGCATCCACGCCGTTACGGCCAGAAGGCTTCCGTCGATCAGCAGGTTCAATACAAAAATCAGATCGATATAAACGACCATGCTTCATCACCTGCCTGAGCCTGTTCTCTACTAGAATCTACCTGCCTATGACCTGGAGATGGTTCTCAGTATAAAGACTTCCATATGTAAAGTCTGTCTAAAATTGAAGGCGGGATCCCACTAATTTTGTCGACCGCTATAAATAGATTGGAATAAAAGAAAAACCGGCTCAAGGTCGTTTTCACCTTTTGAGCCGGTTCTCTCGCACTTACTTATTTCTAAAACTGTCCCGTTAATTCCATTAGCATAATTAGAACTTTCGCCGCCTGATCCCGTGTCGCCAGTTCCTGGGGAGCGAACCTGCCTTCCGGCATCCCGCTAATCAGACCTAGTTTGCTCGCAGCCTCCACACTGTCTCTGGCAAACTTGCTAATCTGTCCTTCATCCGCAAAGGCTTCGACGATAGAATGATTCTCTTCGGGCAGGCCGGCCGGAGTAAGACCTGTAGCATACTCATAGCCCTTCATCACCATGGTCAGCATTTCTTCCCGCGTTACTACTTGATCCGGACGGAAAGTGCCGTCCTCATAGCCCGAGATGATTCCTGCCTGTTTCAATGCAATGACAAAGCCCCGGTAGTACGCATCAGCTCCCACATCCGTGAACGGCGCAGATCCTACGGTTTTCTCCAGTTGCAAGGTTCTGCCCAGAAAAGCCGCCATCTGCCCCCTCGTCACCGCCGTCTGCGGCGCAAAGTGTTCTCCATCGATTCCATCTGCGATGCCTCTCGCTACTAGAATCTCAATATACTCTTTGGCCCAGCTTTTTGCAGCATCCTTGAACGTTTTGTTCGATTCCATGACGGAATAAGTTCCGGTATGCAACGCATTGAAGCTTACCGTTCCGCCATTGAATTTTCCGCCGCGGAATTGAACGGGATCGTCTCCGTCCAACTGGAATACGCCGGATTTCCGCTTATCGCCAAGCTTCATCATCTCCTCAGGGGTCAATAGCAAAGACAGCTTAACGAATTTGTCGAATGCCGTGATGTCACTACGGATACCGGAACCGTCGATAGTGTAACCAGTGAGAGAAAATAGTTTTCCAATCTGTTTCAGTTCCCGTCCTTCGATCCCCGCGCTCGACAGCAGACTTTGCGACTCTTTGCCACCGACTTCAGCAAAACGGAGGGTCACTTCCTTCAACGCGGCGATATCTATTCCCGCCGGTCCGGTACCAGGGGCAATGCTTGCGTAAGCATTCGCCGTCCGCACTTTCAGAGTAACTCCCGCGTCCTTCAGCTTGGTGAGAAAGGTTCCCGGCAGCGTCAGTTCAAAGACATCACCGGACTGCCCGACAGCTTCAATGACCACCGCTGCCCCGGTGTAGATTTGATTTAACAATCCGGTCATGCCGTCTAATTTTTGCTTGGACAAATCCAAAGCTTTCTTTAATCGATCCAGAGCGAGTTGAAGCTGCTCCGGGTCGATCTTAAGAATGCTATTCCCGTCTTTATCCTTCCCTTCAAAGGCCTTTACCGTTCCAAGTATCTCGAGCTCTTGCATAATAGCTTCCAGTGCCTTGGCCTCTCCGGTTGGCAGGGCGTCAAGCCGTTTCTTTAATGAATCCAAGGAACTGTCCCTTGCCGGCTGCGAACCGGATCCAGATGACACCGACCCAGTTGATCCGTTTCCTCCCTCTCCGTTCCCCGGATCGGGATTCCCGGGATTTCCGCCTTCGGCTTGTTTATGAATAATGACTGCGGTCAAAGGTTCAAGCGTGATGGAGCTTGATGTGAGCAGAAATCCTGAAGGTTCGGACACACCCAACGCACCTGCCTCGTCATTATCGACAAGAACCTTGCCCCCGGCTAAATTTTCCTGCAAGGTCAGATTACGCGACACACTATCCGCATTCACGAATACATAATAGTTCCCGCTACCGTCCGTTGCTTTATTTTTGTAGGCGATAATTTTATCGTTATCGGCAATTTCGGGCGAGTTGATCAACGTGACATTTTGGTTGACAAGTTTACTGTCTCCTAACGTGAAGGCATCCGTCGACTTTCTCAGCGCAATCAGACCGCTTGTATACTCTCTAGTAACATGGTTGACAGGGAACATCTCCGAGTCCGTCGCTTTGCTCCAGTCGAACATATTGATCGCATCGGAAGAATCGTAGGAATCGTGCACGAAATAGCCGAAGGTATTGCCGGACTCATCTTTTAGTTCATGATATTTTTGCTCCGGTACCCCATCGCCTTTCCACTGCTTGGTCCGCCCGTATTCTTGCCCCGCATGAAGGAAAGCCGTTCCTTGTGAAGTCATAACCAGCAGGTTCCCCAGGCGAATGCGCTTATGAATTTCAAGATCATTAGCCGGTATAGCTGGGTCCTTCTTAATAGACTGGGCGATAACGTCATAGAGCGGAAGATTGTCATGGGCCTCGATATAGGAGACTATATCCCCGGGATCGTCCGCCGGCGTATTAGAGGGCTGCGCCTTAATGTTATTGAAGATGGATTCTATCGACCTTGCCCCATCTGTTATAAACCTCGGTTCTCCTTCCGAGCCGAAGCCGGATTTCAATTCATTGCGGATTTCGTCCGAGAACACACCGACGTTATCCGTCTGATTCATCCAATCCTGCGTAGCCCCATGTCCGTCCAGTACCGGTTCCGCAATTCCGCCGCTGAACGTGCGCCAGCCTTCTCCGATAAAAAGAGCATCCGGATTAATCTTGGCCGCTTCGTCGTAAGCGTGTTGAACGGCTTCATAAGTGGCATCGCCCATCATGTCCCAGCGCATGCCGTCGATTTTATATTCATCGAACCAGTACTTCACGGAATCCACCATTAATTTCTCTGCCATCTTGTGGTTCGTAGCTAGGTTATTGCCAAATCCCCCGACATTGTTTCCGTTCGCATCCTTCCAGGCGTAATAACCCGGCACGATATCGTTCAGAAAATCGGCTTTGGCCATATGCGTATAGACTACATCAAGTATAACGCCCATACCTGCTTCATGTACCGCATCGATTAATCCCTTCAGCTCCTCGATCCGCAACTGCGGGTCGGCAGGATTCTCTGAATAGGCTCCATCCGGCGAAAAATAATTATGCGGATCATAACCCCAGTTATACTGATTCCCTTGAGCCGAATAGGCCAGCTCCCTTTCGCCCATGTCCATCTCATCACCGTAATACCACGCCATCACGGGAAGCAATTGAATGTGTGTAACTCCTAGTGATTTTAGATAATCCAATTTGTCGCTAAATGCCTTGTAAGATCCCCATCTTCCGGTTAGATCGCCTTCAATGGAAGGGTCGGACGTGAAGTCCCGGACGTGAATTTCCCAAACGACAGCATCTTCCCGCTGTTCGTAGTCGTCAATTTGGGCGTAACCGTATCCTTCTGGATCAGTACCGTTTAAGTCTACGATCGCCGCTTTCCCAACGAGATCTCCATCAGATCCAGCTCTCCCGCTCGTATCCACCCGGAACGGGGCCATCGACTTGGCATAGGGATCTAGAACGGCTTTGGTAACCCCTTGATTAGTGACATGGTACTGATAAAAGTATCCCTTTAAATCTGATGTCTGAAAGTCAGAAGGGACTGCCTCGGCCGCCCATACTCCCTGCTCGCCTAAATCCAGGTCGATGCTGCCTATGTAACGGGTTGCATCGTCTTTGTCGTATACGCTGGCCGTAACGGAGCTGGCCGTCGGAGCCCATAGCTTGAAGGTGACGCCTCCATCATGATAGGTCGCCCCCAGATCATTCCTGTCGTAATAAAATACTTCATCCAGCATTCGCCACCCTGTGGAAGCCGCAACCGTTCTGCCGGAGTAAGTCACACTCAAAGGAAGATGCTTCAACAAACTTCCTCCGGTCACTTCCACTTCAACCGTGCTGGCGCTAGCAATATTCGCCTGTACGGCAGAAATTTCATTTCCCTCACTGTCCTTGATCGCCAGTTCATTTTTCAAGGATTCCGGATCCAGGCCATCAGCCATAGTAAAGCCCAACAATAGTTTGCTCTCGGATAAGACTTCAGCCGATACAAGCCCTACCGGAACTTCCCCATAAGGTGAGACATAGACATTGTTGTCGCCCTGCTTAATCCAAAGGCGATTGTAGCGGTCGATAAGACTGAAAGCTTTGTCACCGCCATCCTTCTCGTCTCCGTTATTGCGGTTAACGACCAGGAAATTAATCTTTTTGGCATTCGATTTAAGCGGAATGTCGACATAAGCTCCATATCGGTCGGTTTGCCCCGCCACAAATGGGGTTGCCCCGCCAGGCCATCCATCGGACGGGAAGGCAACATCTCCCCAGAGCCAAAGACCATAGCTGTCATAATTCTGGTCATCGCGAGTGTAATGAATCCTTACGGTGTCCTCCGGCAAATCCACCGGCTCATACGAAAAAACCTGATCCGACCCAGATTTGATCCAAACCTCATTCACCTCGGGAGATAGCAGGTTCAAATTTTTGTCTCCACCTTCCTTCTCTCCTGAAGTCCGATGCACCACCAGAAAACCGACCTTCTTCGCACCTTCGCTAAGTCGGACGTCAACAAAGTGTCCATATGAATCGGCTTGCACTGGGTCGAAAGCGCTTGCGCCGGAAGACCAACCATCCGATGGTTCCGCTACATCTCCCCAAAACCATAATCCCATGCCTTCGATATTCCCATTGTAATGAATTCGCAGATGTCCTTCCGCTATCGCGAGGCCTTCTCCTGTCGGGAAGCTCTGACTTTGATCTTCATCGGCATAAGTCCGTTCCGTGGATAATCCGAATCCAAAGGAACTAAGTATCAGTGACAATATCATAAAAAATGAAAATAGGGTTTTTCCTTTTAATTTTAACTTCATCTTCATACCAACTTGCCTCCCTTAACGTGCGAATAAAGTCGAATTTATGCGCAAACGGTTGCACAAATGACAGCGATTCCCTCCTTCCATGACAAATTTAAGTGCTTTAGATTAAAAATTTCATGAAACCGTTTGCATTTTATATATCATATGAACCGAAGATCGTCAATTCCTTCAAGATGATCCACTTCATTGAGCGAAAAAAAGACCTTGCTCCTGGACAGGAGCAAGGTCTTCGGGGAAGACAATGGATCAGCATCTATTCGTTATTTCGACGGTTCCGGAGAAAAGTCGGGATATCCAACTGATCCCCGCTCGGTTGATTACCGAATGGGCGGAGCGAAGAAGACGACGTATTGCGGTTCTCTTGCGGCTCGGATGTAGTTCCAGCAGCAGGTTTTCTGCCTGGAATCATAGGCGGTGCCTTATGCTCAAATCCGGTAGCAATTACCGTAACCTTGATATCTTCCTTCATGTTTTCGTCGATGATAGCACCAAAGATCATGTTCACTTCCGGATCGGAAGCCGAAATGACGATCTCGGCAGCTTCATTCACCTCATACAGCGACAAGTTTGCGCCGCCGGTAATGTTCATAATTACACCGCGTGCACCCTCGATCGAAGTTTCGAGCAACGGGCTCATGATGGCCTTACGAGCCGCCTCTGCCGCGCGATTCTCACCGGTTGCATAGCCGATGCCCATCAGTGCGGAACCCCGCTCAGTCATGATGGTCTTAACGTCCGCAAAGTCAAGGTTGATCAGGCCCGGTACGGCGATTAGGTCGGAAATGCCTTGAACAGCCTGACGAAGTACGTTATCCGCCTCGCGGAACGCTTCCAGCATCGGCGTTTTCTTATCGACGATTTCCAAGAGCCGGTCGTTAGGAATAACGATCAGAGTGTCTACTTTCTCTTTCAGGGCTTCGATGCCCAGATCGGCTTGCGAAGAGCGTTTCCGTCCTTCAAATGTGAATGGACGCGTTACGACTCCAACCGTAAGCGCACCGCATTCTCTGGCAATTTCAGCAATAACCGGGGCTGCGCCGGTACCCGTACCGCCGCCCATTCCGGCTGTCACGAATACCATATCGGCGCCTTTTAGGGTGTTTGCAATCAGATCACGGGATTCTTCCGCCGCCTTCTTCCCGACTTCCGGGTTGGCGCCGGCACCGAGTCCGCGAGTCAATTTATCGCCAATTTGCAGCTTATGTTCGGATTTGGCCAAATGCAGGGCTTGGGCGTCCGTGTTCACCGTAATGAACTCAACTCCCTGAACTCCATTCTCGATCATTCGGTTTACGGCATTGCTTCCGCCGCCGCCGCAACCGATGACCTTTATTTGAGCCAAGCTTTCCATTTCAAAATCAAATTCCAACATACTCTTCCATCTCCCCCTCATTGTGCATGGATGGCCCGTCCATCGTTATAATCCTTATATAAATTCGCTGAATAATTTCTTAAGGCGTTCCATAACGCCTGTTTTCCCGACCGTTTCCTGCGGTCCCGCCGGTTTCGGCCGATTCGCCGATTTCTTCGGGCTCGCATTTCGGATCCGGATATTTTTGATCACTTTATAAAGGATTCCGACGCCTCCGGTAAAGCCCGGATCACGTACCCCGATATAATCGGGAACGGCGATCCGCACGGATGCGGCCAATTCTTGCTGAGCAATCTTCAGCAAACCCGGCATGGAGACAGTGCCTCCCGTAAGTATATAACCTCCAGGCTGTTCATTGTAACCAAGGCGTTTAACTTCTTCCCCGATCATTTGGAATATTTCCTGTACCCGGGGTTCCGCAATCGCTGAAAGGTCCTCCTGGGTAAATTCCTTATCCACATTACTGCCGATGCGGGTTACCTTAAAGGTGACGTCCGCCGCTGCATCCTCCATGGATGCACAGCCATATTTCAACTTCACCTTCTCCGCCTGGTCAGTCAGCGTACGAAGACCGTACGCAATATCATTCGTTATAAATTCTCCCCCGATCGGAAGCGTGGATGTAGCAACAATCGTGCCGCTTTCGAATACCGCGATTGTCGTGGAACCAGCGCCGATATCCACCAGCACCGAGCCCATTGTCTTTTCGTCCTTGGATAACGCCAATTGCCCAGCTCCCAAAGACAGAAGTACAAGGTCCCGCACCTTCAGTCCGGATTTCTCCACACAGCGAAGCAAATTATGTATCGCCGTTTTGGAACCGGTAATGATGGTTGCTTCAACTTCCAGGCGAACCCCGATCATTCCTCGGGGATCCTGAATTCCTTCTAGTCCGTCAACCACGTATTGCTTGGCGACGACGTCTATAATTTCCCGTTCCGGAGGAAGCGCAATTACTTCGGCCGCCTTCAGGACTCGATCGATATCGTCTTCTCCAATTTCCCGGTCTTCATTTTGAACGGCTACAACTCCATGGCTCGTTTGGAGTCCGATATGATTTCCCGAAATGCCGACGTACACTTCCGATATTTGAATACCCACCATACGTTCCGCGTGATCCACAGCGTTACGGATCGAAAGAACCGTCTGGTCAATATCTACAATCGCGCCCTTGCGAATTCCTTCCGAGTCGGCAGATCCAACCCCAATAATATTAAAGGTTCCATTACTAATTTCCCCAATAATAGCACGAACTTTGGATGTACCGATGTCCAAACTAACAATGATGTCATTGTTGCTCAAGCCCCTGGCACCTCCTATTTCCCATAAAAATATGATGACGTGTATAAAATGCACTCTCTACTTATTCAACACCGCTTAACCTTTCCCTCTTTTTTCTACAAATTTTTTGCTTCCAACTTTTGCATAGAATCAGAGAAAAGAGGGGGGCAGGAAACTAGCCCATAAAATGTATTTTATCATTGTTTGTCACTCATGAGTAGTATCATTTTCACCCTCCGTCTCCTCCCCGGGGGACGCGTAAGGCACATACGTATCGGCCTCGAGCAAGGTCAGTGTTCCCGGATCCTGTGAATCCATGATCAAGTTCATGTATTCCGCTTTGTCGGGCAAGACAGAGATCGCGGAAATGATCTCGAAATGAGACCTTGTGTACATCTTGATCCGGTCGGGATAGGATACGGAAGGCGACGGCGTAATTTCCGAAATTTCCGAGACTAGGGAATCCGGGATTTTAGACAGTGTGGTGCATAATTTCGCAAAATTGGGATCATCCCCGGACCAGCCGGTTAAAATCGGTTTCCCGATCGGCATAGAGCCGTTCTTCAGGCTAATCTTCGTTCCATTTGCCAACAAGCCGTTTAAGCTGCCCTCCGCAGTGAGCTCATAGGCAACGACCGGATATTCCCGCACCGTAATTTCAATACTGCCTGGAAAAGACTTGTCCACCGTGATTTCTTCGATCGACGGCACTCCGGATAGCTTATCCTTGATTTTTGCAGTGCTTGTCCCAAAAAACGGGGCGCCCACCTTCAATCCTGAAATTCCGAGCAGCTCTTTGTCAGTCTGATACGTGTTGCCTTCAAAGGTAATTACCGAAATCTTGCTTAAGGACGAACGAAAGAACAATACGCAAAGCAGAATAAGCACCAGCAGGAAAAGAACTCCCGCCACTTTTCGGCTACCTTTCTTTTTCGGCTTGGGCTCTTTAAGGATAGGCACATTAGCTTTTGGCATAATATTTCTCCGATATGATTTATAAAGTCTGTATTCAATTCATCGGCTTATCGTCCCTAATAATAAAGCCCCTATCCCCTCCATCAGGAGGGGACCCAAGGCTTGGATCAGGCCAAATCCAGTTGTTTCAAGGCTGGGGTGTCCCGGTGCATTACTCCGCCGAGCCTTTGAAACATCAGCTCAATCCGGTCGTAGCCGCGGTCGATATGATGAATCTGCTCAACGACCGTCTTGCCCTGCGCGGCTAACCCTGCTATGACGAGAGCAGCTCCCGCCCGCAAATCTGTGGCTTCCACTGTAGCTCCGTATAGTCTGGGGACCCCGCGGATAAAGGCTGAATTCAAATCCACCGAAATATCGGCGCCCATCCGTACCAATTCACCCACATGCTTGAATCTTCCTTCGAAAACCGTCTCTTTCATCAAGCTCAGTCCATCGGCAAGCGCAAGTAACACCATTACCTGGGACTGCAGATCAGTAGGAAAAGAAGGATACGGAGAAGTCACAATCCGTTCAATGGCCTTGGGACGTCCGGTGCTGCTAATGGTTATTATATCATTGCAAGTCCCGATTTGAACACCAGCCCGTCGCAGCACATGGAACAACGAGGTCAGATGCGCGGGATTGCAATGGGTCAGCGTTACCGTTCCACGTGTTGCTGCAGCCGCGATCAACGCCGTCCCCGCGACAATCCGATCGGGAATGATCTCGTAGTCGCAAGGCTCAAGCGAGTCTACTCCCCGAACCGTGATCGTATCCGTTCCGGCCCCCATTACGTTTCCGCCCATTGCATTCAAAAAGTGCTGCAGATCTTGAATCTCCGGTTCTCTCGCAGCGTTCGTAATCACTGTGGTGCCTTCCGCCAGCACCGCTGCCATCATGATATTCTCCGTCGCCCCTACGCTGGGAAAATCGAGATGAATATCATTCCCTTTCAGCTTTGCGGCCCGGCACCAGATTTGATGATCATTCTCTTCGATGACTGCCCCCAAAGCCTGCAAGCCTCTCAGGTGCAAATCAATCTTCCGTTCTCCAATCGCGCAGCCGCCAGGCTGATAGATGCAAACCTCCCCGAATCTGGCCAGAAGGGGACCCATCAGGAAAATGGAAGAACGCATTTGCTTCATCAAGTCTTCCGGTACATGACAGGAGTTCGCGCCGTCCGAATCCACGATGATCGTATCGTCTTTGTGGACCGCATTACAGCCCAAACGGTTCAATATCCCGAGCATGACGTCAATATCGAGCAGACGGGGGACATTTCGAAGTTGCACCTTGCCTTCAGCCAGCAGGCTGGCCGCCATAATTGGCAGTGCGGCATTTTTCGCTCCATGGATACGAATGGATCCTGATAGGGGTCTCCCGCCTTCGATCACCAATTTGTCCAATGTATCACCTCCGAGTTTACCGTTCACCCACGAAGAAGACCTCCGGCACCAGTGCGACTTCATATTCGGAATAGATGGTAGCCTTGATTTGCTCCATGAGCATAAGAACGTCCTCTGCTGTCGCTTGCCCGGTATTGACGATGAAATTGGCGTGCAGTGTGGATATTTCGGCGCCGCCTACACTCCGGCAGATC
>DJTQ01000274.1 GCA_002439285.1 Paenibacillaceae bacterium UBA6304 | reverse complement strand
ACGGCGGTGTCGCCGCAAAATACGTATTGGCGCGGGGAGAGCAAGAGCATATATACAGGCCGGGGCTGGGGCTCTTCCCCCATCGCTACCTCGGACCTGGTGGCCTGGTCGGAGGTAGCGGCAGAAGCTACCGCAGACACCTCAGCGGATGTCAAAGCAGATCCCTCTGCAGAAGTCGCTGCGGAATCCGTCGGCTCTGTGCAAGCCGCTCCAGGCGCTGGTTCTGCCGTTATTAAGCAATCGGTTATGTTTAAGCAGGCGGTTACCGGGAGGATCCCGTTTTTTAGCGGCGGCCGTACTGTGAGCGTCGATCAGATTTACGCTGAGCATCCCAAGGCCGGGTCAACGGCTTATGACACCCGGTATGATGCCGATAGCGACGCTACCTATTTTGAGCAGGCTTATCCGGAGCAGGAACTGTTTGGCTATGAGCTGACAACCCAAGTACCGGTAGTCTCCTCGAACCGGCTGCGCCATGCCCTAGGGGATGACCCTGTGGAAATTGCTGCCCGGGAGCTTCAGCTTCCGGATCATCTGCCTGCACGTGTGCAACGGCTCGGGGCTACGCTGGTGGAAGACCAGACTAATAGATATGATGCGGTATTGGCTGTTAAGGATTACTTGGAGAAGCATTACATCTATAGCTTGGATACACAGGCACCGCCGGAGGGGGGCGATTTTGCCGACTATTTTCTGTTCGTGCAAAAACAAGGATATTGCGATCACTTCTCTACCGCCATGACCGTGCTGCTCAGAAGTGGTGGCATTCCTGCCCGCTGGGTCAAAGGTTTTGCTCCCGGAACCCCTGTCCCCGAGGATGACAACCGCATTGAAGTCAGTTATGCCGATGCGCATGCCTGGGTGGAAGTTTATTTCCCGGGGGAAGGATGGATTCCTTTTGACCCCACTCCAGGATACGAATCGGTATTTGCCGCAGGTCAAGACGAACCTGCCGGAACAGGCGGACAAACGGGACAAGATGGGTGGTGGCAGAAGTTGCATTTTTCGGCCGTGGAGTTTTTGAACAGGCTGATTCAGTTTTTCTCTACCTTATGGAAGGGACTGCAAGCGTCTCTATTCCTATGGGTAAGCGTAGCGCTGGGGGTCGGCTTTGTGTTATCGGTGTTCTTGATATACCGTAGGACTTGGCTTCGACAAGGCTCTTACCTCGTATGGCTCTTTATGTTGAAGCGGCGCCGGAGGTTTCCGGAGCGGAGCGAATTGCTGTGGGCGGCCGACCGCGTGTGGAAAGAAATCTACCTTGCTTACGGATCGAAAACGTCGGGGATGACCGCAAGAGAATATGTGGGTTCGATTCATTCCAAAGTTGGAGATCAAGGCGCGAATTTGGAAAGCTTTGTGCGGATTTGGGAGAACCTATATTATGGGGCATCCGGCATGGATCGGACCAAGAGCAGAGACTTTCTGAAGCTTTGCCGGAATTTGGCTTACCGGGAACGCTGAATTACCGCCGGGTCTTCCTTGACGAGCTCTTTTGTCGTTTCGTATAATTAGGTTCATGAATTAAGGGAGGCTCGGAAATGAATAAGCCAAATGAAATGATTGTCGTTCTTGATTTCGGAGGACAATACAATCAACTGATAGCCAGACGGATTCGCGATTTGGGCGTGTATAGTGAATTGCTGCCGTTTAATACACCGGTAGAACGGATTCGTGAACTTTCGCCGAAAGGGATCGTCTTCTCGGGCGGACCATCCAGTGTATACGCTGAAGATGCGCCGCATATCGATAAAGCCATTTACGAGGTTGGCGTACCGATCTTCGGTATTTGCTACGGGATGCAATTGATGGCCCAACAGCTTGGGGGCAAAGTGGAACGTGCGGCAAAACGCGAATATGGGAAAGCGGACGTAGATTTCGCCGAGCATTCCGCGCTTACGAAGGGTCTGGATGCAAAGCAAACCGTTTGGATGAGCCACGGCGATCATGTAGTTGAATTGCCGGAAGGCTTCATCGTGGACGCTTCGACCGAACATGCGCCGATCGCCGGCTTCGCCAATACAAAGCGCAAAATGTACGGAGTTCAATTCCATCCGGAAGTACGTCACTCCGTTCATGGTAATGAAATGATCAAGAACTTTATCTACGACATCTGCGGTTGCGAGGGCAACTGGAGCATGGAGACGTTTATCGAAGATAAAGTCCGCGAAATCCGCGAGCAAGTGGGCGACCAGAAGGTTCTCTGCGCACTCAGCGGCGGCGTGGATTCTTCCGTGGTAGCTGCGTTGATCCACAAAGCGATCGGCGATCAGCTGACCTGCATGTTCATCGATCACGGGCTGCTTCGTAAAGGCGAAGCCGAGAGCGTAATGGAGACCTTTGTCGGCAAATTCGATATGAAAGTCGTCAAGATCGATGCCCGCGAACGGTTCCTGTCCAAGCTGGCTGGTGTCGATGATCCGGAACAAAAACGGAAAATTATCGGCAACGAATTTATTTATGTCTTCGATGAAGAGTCGGCGAAGTTCGACGACTTCAAGTTCTTGGCTCAAGGCACACTCTACACGGATATCGTGGAGAGCGGCACAGCAACAGCTCAGACGATCAAGTCTCACCATAATGTAGGTGGTTTGCCGGAGGACATGAAGTTTACGCTGATCGAGCCGCTTAACACGTTGTTCAAGGATGAGGTTCGCAAGGTCGGCGAGGAACTCGGTCTGCCGGGCGAAATCGTCTGGAGACAACCGTTCCCTGGACCGGGTCTCGCGATCCGCGTGCTTGGCGAAGTGACAGAGGACAAGCTGAAGATCGTCCGCGATTCCGACTTCATCCTGCGTGAAGAAATTGCCAAAGCGGGCTTGGACCGCGAAATCTGGCAGTACTTCACGGCGCTTCCGAACATGAAGAGCGTCGGCGTTATGGGCGATGCCCGTACGTATTCCTACACCGTCGGCATCCGCGCGGTAACCTCCATCGACGGCATGACTGCCGACTGGGCGCGTATCCCTTGGGACGTGCTGGAGAAAATCTCCGTGCGTATCGTCAATGAAGTGGATAACGTCAACCGTATCGTGTACGATGTGACTTCCAAACCGCCAGCTACGATTGAGTGGGAGTAGGCTGGACAGTTTTGATGTCTTGAACGCTTGGAAGCGTTGATATATAAGGGCTTTCGAGTATTTAAGTCATCGGGGCTACACATACACCTGCAACAATAGAGTGCAAAAAAATTACTCTCTTTTATTTGCGTTGTTCAGCAAATAGAAGGGAGTATTTTTTATGACAAGGATCAATGAACTGATTGATGATTTCAAGTTAAACCAAGAAGTTCTGGGCAGAGTAAAGAAATATGTAGACCTATGCATGTTTCGGTTACACAGATGGGAAAGTTTTATTGTAAGTGGACTAGGTGTTACAGAAGTCGAGGATGTAACAGCACTCCACATCAAAAAGTACATACAAGATCGTCAAAGTGTCGGCAGCGAGTCGAACAGTACGATCAACAACAACCTCACAACGTTGAAGGTTTTCTTTCAGTATTTGGTAGACGAAGAATTCATTGATGAACATGATAACCCGCTACGTAAGATTCGAAACCTTAAAGAAGAGAAGAAGGTCATTGTTACCTTCAATGACGATGAAGTATCTCGAATCATTAATGAGCTTATTCTTTTTGATACAGGAATTCGTCTTTCTGAATTGTGCAGCATCAAGAACGTTGATGTTGCCAGAAGGCACATCCTAATTCATGGAAAAGGCTCAAAGCAACGATTGGTCTATATCAGCAATATCATGCGAAAGTACATGAGGAGGTGGAGGACTATTACTTCCTTGACCAATCCGCTGTGAAATTATCTCGTTCCCGCATAAACAAGATTCTGAAAGAACACTGTACTAATGCTGGTGTCAGAAAAGAAGTCCTGAGTAGGCTGATGGGACATTTTGATACGCAAATAACATCGAAGTATTTAAGGGGTTAGGAACAGGATGATGTCTTGCAAAACGGACGTTTGCATAGCCCATTGAATGGGCTAAAAATAACTATACAGTATAAACCAAAGAACATGAGAAAGAAAAAAACCTACCTATAAACCCCTTTGGTGAGGTTGGGTAGGTTTTCGCTTACGCTCCCTGAAGGCTCAAAACAAGTCGCTTCGCTCCTCGTGCCGCAAGCGGCAATCCTGCTAATACATGATCTGACTTGCTGCCTGAAAGAACCAGTCCTATGGTGTGGTAATTCAACTATCGTCTCCCGTTAGCTTAATAACACGTACTCTTCCTCTTCGAGATTCCAATAATCCAATCATAAAATAATCTAATTTACTTAAACGTACCTGCATACGAATTAATTCCGATTTGGACATATATTTGATTTGTTATCTAATTCAGGTGAAGAAAACCAATCGGCCTGCACTCCACTACTTCCGTATTTGATTACTTAAAGTGACTGTATCTGGCGATGTACAGATTGTGATGAACCAAGGGAAGTACTTGAATACTATCGCCTTATTTCAAATGCCTCAAAATCAGATTATTCTCATAAGAAAGCTCTGCATAAACCAACCGCACACTCTGAATCTATAAAATTCAGTGGTATATCTCCGAACTAAACTTGTGCAAATCCGCCATCCACGAACAATTCGATTCCATTTATATAACTGCTTTCATTAGAAGCAAGAAACATTACAGCATTTGCAATTTCTTCAGATGTCCCTACTCTGCCTAGTGGAGTTACAGTCTTGGAGTGTTCAAGGACATTTTCGATCTCGGCTCCAAATAAGTAATTATAAGCTGGTGTATGAATGAATCCAGGACTAACGACGTTTACACGAATTCCAGTGCCTTTTAGATCCATAATCCAGTTGCGAATTAGCTGTCTTATTGCTGCCTTTGAAGCGCCATAGATACTGAACGCTGGATCCCCGACAGAACCAGCCGTGGACCCCGTTATGATTATCGAACCTCCATTGTTCGGAAACAAGGGTAACGCCTTTTGGACCGTGAATATCGTTCCTTTTACGTTTACGTCGAATGTTTTGTAATAATGATCTTCTGTAATCTCACCCAATGGAACAAATGATCCAATCCCAGCATTTGCAAAGAGGATGTCCAAATGTCCTTTCTCTTGTTTCACTGCTTCAAACAGACTGTCTAAATCAGCCAGCTTGGAAACGTCACCTTGAATACCAGTTACGTTATTTCCAATCAGCTTCACCGCTGAATCAAGTTCGCTTTGTCTGCGTCCTGTAATGAAAACATGTGCACCTTCTTTTGCCAACTTCTGCGCTGTTGCAAGACCGATGCCGCTAGTCCCTCCTGTTACAACCGCTACTTTCCCATTGAATTTTCCCATGTTATGACTCTCCTTTTAAAGTTAATTTTTGTTTCTAAGTAAATTATCTCCTTACTGCGTTTTTCGAAAAAAATGTTAATAACATGCCACAAATGATATTATGTATCGAAAGTAACAGTAACGGAAGTACCCACTTTTTTGTGATATAGTAACTAAAAAGTAATAATTGACGATGGAGGAGTTTACTACATGAAAGTTTATCATTGTAACCTGGAAGTCTCGTTGGAGGTAATTGGGGGTAAGTGGAAAGGGCTAGTTTTATATTATTTGATCGATGGTCCCAAACGAACGAGTGAGTTAAAGCGACTTATACCCAATATAACTCAAAAAATGCTTATCCAAACGCTTAGGGAATTGGAAGCTAATGGACTTGTGAGCAGGAAAATGTTTAATCAGGTCCCTCCGAAGGTCGAATATTCGACCACAGATCTTGGGCAATCGCTTGAACCGATTCTAAGAGCGCTTTGTCAATGGGGTGACGGTTATGCCGCTAAAACATACGCTGAAGGAGAGGTGCAAATTTTGAAAGTTGATTAGTAATCACTTGCGTTGTATTAATGAAAAAGGAGTTACTTTACAATGGAATGGAATTGAAGCCATTTCCTTCACTACCTTCCACCTATCTTTTACACAAAAAAGGGACATTTTCGTTCCCATTAACCGAATGTCCACATTGATGCGTCTTATTAAATTGCTTGGATGTGCAGGATGTAATAATTAGTAAGGACAGATACTTTTGTAGGGTATGTCGAATACTGTCAATAAAAATAGATGTCTCGATTAGATAAACAGGACAATTTACTTCAAATTCGCCCTAAATGCGAACGATTATGGGTGGTTAATAAAATAATATTCGCTTTTTCTGTTGACAATCCTTCCGTTCGCGCCTAGAATAAGTCATGTGATAGGTCTTGAGTCCAAGACTTGTTCGGGAAAATTCGACAAATTACAACTTAATGCTTTTCGTATAATTCCGGGAATCGGCCCGGAAGTCTCTACGAGGTCACCGTAAATGATCTGGCTACGAAAAGAAGAAGCGGAACCCTTCGATAAGAAGGGACGGCGGATTTAGAGTTCAAGAATCAGTGAACCTGTCCGCGAGACAACTTCGCGCTTCTTCTGGCTATACGGTACCCGGGGATGATCTAACCTCGGGATTTTTGTCGTTTCCGACTCATAGGTAATGTTGTTCAAAAAGTCGACTTTTTGAACGCGAACTAATAAGGAGGAGTATTTCAATCATGGATCGTTTTTTTAAGTTAAAACAGAATGGTACAACGGTTCGTACGGAGATTATGGCCGGACTCACCACGTTTATGGCCATGGCTTACATCCTTACAGTCAACCCTAACACGCTGACGGCTTTCGGTCAGATCGACATGGGCTGGTACTCTGTTTTCTTGGCGACGGCTTTGGCCGCTGGTATTTTTACGATCGCCATGGGTCTCTTTATTAACTTCCCAGTAGCACTCGCACCAGGTATGGGTCTGAACGCTTATTTTGCCTCAGTAGTGCTTTCGTCCGCTTCCACGGACCACCCCTTCTCTTGGGAGATGGGATTGACCGCCGTATTCATTTCGGGTTTGATCTTTATCTTGCTGACAATAACCAAGATCCGCCAGATGCTTCTGGACGCGATTCCGGATTCCCTGAAACATGCGATTACAGTAGGGATCGGGTTATTCGTAACTATTGTCGGTTTGAAAAATAGCGGCCTGATGACGGTCGGCGTTGAAGCCGGCAACGACATCCCGGCACATACATTTACAGACGTCCTTTCTTTTGAAACGGTAATTCACCTGGGCAGCCTGGAAAACACCGATGTCCAACTGGCTATTATCGGCTTGCTTCTGATCGGCGTTCTGATGGTGCTTCAAGTCCGCGGTGCAATTTTGTTCGGGATTCTCGGAACTACGGTGATTGCTATGCTGATGGGTGCCGTTGATTTCAACACGGTCTCCACTAGCCAAGCCAAATGGATTCCTGATTTCTCCGAGCTCAACTTTATGAAATTTGACTGGGAAGGCATTATGCATACCGGTATTATCTCGGCCATCGTTACCTTTACTTTCGTTGAATTGTTCGATACCTTTGGTACGCTGGTTGGTACGGCGACTCGCGCCGGGATCATGAAGGATCCTGTAGAAGGCAAACAACGCGTTGGTAAAGCAATGCTCGTTGACGCTGTTGCCGTAACAGGCGGCGCTATGCTCGGTACTTCGACTACTACCGCTTATGTAGAAAGTACGGCAGGGGTTGCCGAAGGCGGACGTACCGGTTTGACTGCAGTAACTACAGGGGTCTGCTTCCTGCTTGCTTTGTTCCTTGCACCGGTTGCGGCGCTCATTCCTGGATCAGCTACGGCAGCCGCACTGATCATTGTAGGTGTGCTGATGCTTCAATCGATTCGCGAAATTGACTTCCATGACATGGTTGTGGCGATTCCGGCATTCTTGACGATTACGATGATGCCTTTCAGCTACAATATCGCAAACGGGATTTCTTTCGGGATTGTGTTCTATGTCGTACTCGCTTCGATTGCCAACCTGCGCTTTAAAGGGAAATATAAAGTGCACTGGCTGATGTGGGTCTTGGCTGTCCTGATTATCCTTCGTTACGCTTTCCTTGGAAGCCAAGGCTAAACCAACTTATATCTAAGAAGCCCGCTGAACCGGTCAATCCGGTTGGCGGGCTTTTTCTATTGTAACAGTAGTAAGTGAGCCACCCATGTAGGGGATTTCCGGCATAACCTTTGTCCCGGGGCATATATTTTTATAATATACGTTGAATCCGGGGTGAGTACGGGACGTGCTGAAAATTGCAAAATCGGTTATAGCTGTGATCATGATTTGGATGCTAGTTGTGTTGCCGGTCCGGGAAGTACGTGCCGAGGAAGGGAATTTGCTGCAAAATGCCGGCTTTGAGAACTCGGCTTCGACTTCGGATTCTCCGGATTATTGGAGCCGGGATGCTTGGGTGCAAACCGAGGGTGCCAGCGTATTCGGAAACGTGCAGGATCAGGCCCATTCGGGAAATAGCGCTGCCATGGTGGAGAATATTCAGCCAAATCACGCGAAGTGGATTCAACCCATTTCCGTGAAACCGGAGACGGATTATCTGATTTCGGGCTGGGTTCAAGTCGTGCAAATGGGCAGCGGGGAGATTGGAGCGACGATTTTTCCGCTGGGTGTAGGCGGAGCCTTCCCGGACCTCAAAGACTCGGAGGGGCAGTGGAGACAGCTACAATTTTACGGTAGAACCGGACCGGAGCAGCAAGAGCTAACCCTAGCCGCCGGGATTGGCGGGTATGGCCGCCTGAACACGGGTAAAGCGTATTTCGACGATCTGGACGTTCGGGAGATCGTCACGCTGCCGGCAGGAATCAGCCCGGTCTTGCTAGAGCCATCGATCGATATGCCACAGGGGGAGCAAGGTGAGGCTGAGGCTGCACCGCAAGATCCGTCCGGGAATGAAGCGGTGCAAATTTCAATCCTGCCGATCCTGCTATTTTCCACGCTGTTTAGCCTATTATTCGTATTCTTGTATCAAAAAGTACTGCGCCGCCAATCGGATCGGCTAGGAGAAAAGGCGACAGGGGGGCACCTTTGGTTCGCCTTTATGCTGGGAGCCTCGCTGCTTCTGCGAATTGGAATCGCTTTGACGGTTGATGGCTTCGAGACCGATATGAACACCTTCATGGCTTGGGCCCAACATGCGGTGGACGCCGGCATCGCTGGTTTTTATGATGAAGGAATGTTTGCGGATTATCCGCCGGGATACATCTATGTCTTGTACGTGCTTGGCTCCATTCGAAGCGTGTTCGCCATGGATTTTGAGGCAAGCGGAACGGAATTGCTCTTTAAAATGCCATCTATTCTTGCGGATTTGGTTACGGGTTATTTGATCTACCGGGCGGCCGGCAAAACATGGGGCAGCAAAATCGCCCTCGCCCTGTCCATTCTGTATCTGTGGAACCCGGCCGTCCTCGTTAATTCCTCGGCCTGGGGACAAGTTGATTCCTTTTTTGTCCTGTTTCTCCTTATTTCCATCCTGGCATTAACGGAACGCCGCTTTGAATGGTCGGCGGTCTGGCTGGCGATCGCCGTGCTGATCAAACCCCAAGCTGTAATCTTCGCGCCGGTCTGGCTTATCGCTTGTCTATATTACCGGGATGCGAAGCGGATTTCACAGAGTATTTTGTGCGGAATCGGTGTGTTTGGATTATTGGCTTGGCCTTTTTTCCAGAGCCAGGGTGGGCTTTCCGGACTAATAGATCTTTACCGGACTACTCTATCTTCATATGCCTACGCGTCCGTAAATGCCTTCAATATTTATGCGTTGTTCGGGCAAAATTGGTCATCGCTTGATAATAGCTGGCTATTTCTCACCTTTCGGACGTGGGGAACCCTAGCTATTGTTGGAGCCGTTGCTTATACGTGTTATATCTCTTTTAGAAAAAAGAGTCCGGGACGCGACCTATCCAACTCCTACTTTATCGCTATGGCACTGATTGTAATTATGTTCGTGCTGGGGACGAAAATGCATGAGCGCTATATGTTTCCGGCCTTAATATTAAGCCTGTTCAGTTTTATTCAGGTTAAAGATCGCCGCTTGCTCACGCTTTTTGCGGGGTTTAGCCTAACTCAATATTTGAATGTGGCTTATGTACTGAAATATTTAAATGCCGGATCCAGTCCGGGAACCGATGGGATTATGCTGGTGTGTTCGATTGCGAATATAGCGCTGCTTGGATACATGGTCTACCTCGGTGCTGATATTTACGTGAAGAAGAGAATTAAACCTCTGAAACCTTGGACAGATGCCGACCGGCAACAAGAGGATCAGGCTCTGTTAACAAAGTTGGCTTTACCTCCGGAATCTGCGGATGACCGTAAGTCTCGTTCCATTCTCCGGCGCATTAAGGACTGGAAGTGGATCGGTTTGATCACGCTAGTTTACTTGGCGGTGTCGCTATTTCAGTTGGGATCGCTAAAAGCGCCGCAGAGCGGCTGGACACCGGAACCGGAAGAAAGCTTCTACGTGGATTTTGGGGGAGTAAAGCAGCTTGAACAGCTGAATATTTTTGGCGGTATAGGGGCTGGAGACTTCAAACTGGAATTCGGATTGGACGGATTAGTATGGGATCACCCGTTAGAAGTTACCGGGGATGTCGGCGATGTGTTCGCATGGAAGAGTCATCCTCTCGGCTTCGAGGCTCAGTACGCAAAATTCACGGCGCAAAAAGCCGGATTCTCTTTGCACGAGATGGCATTTTACGAGGCGGGGAGCGAAACCCCGGTCCCGATCTATCAAATTCACGAAGCTTCTGGCGCGATTATAGAGGACGGAGAGCTCGGACAACTGTTTGATGAACCGTCCAAGGCGGTGAGGAAACCGGACTATCATAACGGTACGTACTTCGATGAAATTTACCATGCCCGCACCGCTTATGAATACCTGCATGGTCTTCCTTCCTACGAAAATACGCATCCTCCGTTGGGTAAACTGCTCATTGCCGTCGGTATCCAAATCTTCGGTTTGAATCCGTTCGGTTGGCGTATCATGGGCACGTTGATCGGAGCGGCTATGCTACCGTTCATTTATGCCTTTTCGATTCATCTTTTCGGCCAGCGAAAGTATGCAGTGATGTCCGCCGTATTATTTGCGGCCGAGTTCATGCATTTCACCCAGACCCGGATCGCCACAATCGATGTATACGGGGTATTTTTTATCCTCTTGATGTTTTATTTCATGAGCCGCTACAGCAGAATGAACTTCAACAAAGTTGGAATCGGCAAGACGCTGGTTCCGTTATTCTGGGCGGGACTGTTCTTCGGAATCGGGGTCTCCGCAAAATGGATCGTGCTGTATGGTGGGGCGGGATTGGCGGTGATGCTGGGCATGTCGCTATTTATGCGCTACCGGGAGTATGCGGCCGCCAAGCGAGCTCTCGCCGAGCATTCGGATTCTGAGGCCGAAGCCGAGGCTGAGGTTCAAGGCGAACATATTTCGATTTACCGGAAAACAGTAAGCTTATTTCCCAAAAATATTCTGATCACGCTGGGATCCTGTCTAGTTTTTTTCGTTCTGATTCCGGCCGGCATTTATGCCTTGTCCTTTATTCCGCCACTCTCGGCATCACCGGAAGGCTTCACCTGGAGCGGCCTCGTTCAGGCACAGCAGCATATGTTCAGTTATCATAGTGGCCTGGTGGGCAGCCATCCTTTTGCTTCTTCCTGGTGGGAATGGCCCTTCATGAAGCGGCCGGTCTGGTATTTCAGCGGGGAAGGAGACGCGCCGGGACTTGTATCGAGCATTGTTGCCATGGGAAATCCATTGATCTGGTGGGTTGGCGTATTGATGCTGGTTGCCGCGCTATGGTTGTCGCTGAAGCGAAAAGACAGAATTGCCTATGTCATCTGGATCGCCTATCTGGCGCAGTATATTCCATGGATGCTCGTCTCTCGTGAGACATTCTTATACCATTATTTTGCCATGGTACCGTTTCTGATTCTGGTCATCGTATATGTCGTGAAGTTAATCGAAGATAAGCGCCCCCATCTTGGCTATATCAGAACTGGATACATGGCGGTAGCGGTGCTATTGTTCTCCATGTTCTACCCGGTTTTGTCTGGCATACAGGTCAGTTCGAATTATATTGAACATTTTCTGCGCTGGTTTCCTTCATGGTTGTTTTGAAGAGGAGAAGGAGGAATTGGGATGCCGATCGGCTGTAGCGTAATCGTTCCGATGTTTAATGAAGAGGAAGTCATTGAGCACACGTATACCCGCTTAAAGCGGGTCATGGACTGCGTTGAGGAAGACTATGAGCTTATTTTCGTGAATGACGGTAGTATGGACCGGACTTCGGAAATTGTGGAAGCTATTTGTCAGCGGGATCCCAGAGCGCGATTGATCCAATTCTCGCGGAATTTCGGTCATCAGATTGCTATTACCGCAGGGATGGACTACGCTGCCGGACAATCGATTGTGATCATAGACGCAGATCTTCAGGATCCGCCGGAAGTGATTTTGGAGATGCTCGATAAATGGAGGGAAGGTTACGAGGTCGTTTATGGAAAACGCATGAAGCGTAAAGGCGAGACCCTATTTAAAAAAGTAACGGCCAAGAT
>DJTQ01000271.1 GCA_002439285.1 Paenibacillaceae bacterium UBA6304 | reverse complement strand
TTCCCAGGTCGGGATGCATGGACTTAAACTCGGCGATCATCATCTCGGCGATGCCGTTCACGCAGCCGACCGTAGGCACGATGAACAGGTCGTTGCGAATGCCAACCTTCCCGTTGCTACGGCGGTAGCCGTCCAAGGGGAGCGAGCGGTTCGGGTAGGTGACCGGGTGCAGATCCGGCCGGGATTCGTAGGTTTCTTCGCCGGCCAGATTGGTCTTTAAATTATGAGTGTGCACATGCTCGCCCTTGGCGATAGCCGATGTGGTATGCCCGATCGGGTAGCCGTATTTGGTAACGATGTCTCCCTCGCCAAAATCGACCAAAGCCATTTTATGTCCTTGCGGAATATCCTGGCGTGCGATATGCGGTTGCCCTTCAAAGAAAATTTCTTCCCCGGCTTGGACCGGGCGAAGGGCGACGGCCACGGTGTCGCGGGCATTCATTTTCATGAGTCGCTGCATGGAATTTTCCCTCCGATCGTTTGTTCCAGTGCGCTCCGGCTACCGGCAGAATCCAGCAGCCGCAAACCGGCTTCCACTTCTTCCTTCAGCCCGGGAACGGAAGTTAAATCTTCTCCCCAAAGCGAATGATCTTGAAGAATGACCCCAACAAAAGACCGCGGCTCCTTCCATGCCTCATCAAAGACGGCCAACACTTCCGGGCTGTCCTGGCGTTGCAGGCGATCCCCCCGATAACCGAGCAGCAGCGCGGCAAAAGAGAGGGTAATCAGTTTAGGCAGCTCGCCACGCTCCTGGCGGTAACGCAACAGTACAGGAAGCAGGCGGGTTTTGAATTTGGAAATGCTGTTGAGATAAATGGAGGTCAGCTCATGCCGGATAAACGGATTCCGGAACCGTTCCTGCACAGCTTCCGCATAAGACTGTAATTCCTCCAATGGTAAGTCCAGCATCGGGATGAGTTCATTCTGTATCAATTGCCGTACGAAGGCGGAAAAGACGTCGTCGTTCATCACATCCTCGACCGTCTCCAAGCCCGCGAGAAGACCGAGCGATACCATCGCGGTATGAGGGCCATTGAGCAGATGGACTTTGCGTTCCCGATATGGTGTCATATCCTCTGTCACGACGACGTTAAGTCCGGCCTTTGCCAGCGGCAGACGCTCTTTCAGCCATGGCGGACCCTCGATTACCCAGAACAGGAACGGTTCGGCCGTGACCATCAAGTTGTCCCGATAGCCCAGCTCTTGTTCCAGTTCGCCTGCCTTGTCGCGCGGATAACCCGGTACGATCCGGTCGACCAGACTGCAGCAGAACGTATTTTCCGCCTCTAGCCATGCGGCAAATTCATCTCCCAAATTCCACTCTGATGCGTATTGCTGCACAATCTCGCGCAGCTTCTCGCCGTTGCGGTCGATCAGCTCGCAAGGAATGATGACAAAGCCTTTTTTGCCGAGTTGAAAGCGTTTGTACAGCAGGGTAGTCAATTTGCCGGGGAAGCTTTTTTGCGGCGCATCTTCCAGAGACTCTCCTGGGTGATAGGCGATCCCAGCTTCCGTGGTGTTTGAGGTAATAAATTCGAGAGCGTCGTCCTCTGCCAAGGCAAGATAATCTTGATAATTGCTGTACGGATTAATAAGCCGGCTGACGCTGGTCATGATTTCCCGGTCGCTCACGGTCACTCCGTCCAGAATGCCGTTCAATAGGACGGTATAGAGGTAGTCTTGTTCGGCCAAAAGCTCGCCAAGCCCTTGCCCCAGGGGCTGGATCAGAACTGCGCTGCCCTGAAACAATCCTTTGTTGTTCATCTGCTGAAGTTGCCAATCCACGAAGGCACGCATGAAGTTTCCTTCTCCGAATTGGATCACTCGCGCGGGATAGGAGGGCAATGCGGGAAACGAGTTGCGGGAAAGGGGTTGAGTCATGGTCATGTTTCGCTCCTTTTCAATATAATAGTTTAATGCACACGTGAACATTTTTGTATAAAAAAAGAGGGTGAACTCTTTTTTTTACGAAATAAGGCGAACTGTTCCAAGGCATGACAATTTAACAGGTTGTCACGGTCTGGCGGATCATGAACTCTGTCTTCACCAGGGATTGCTCGGGCTTGGTTTCCGGATTCTGCATCAGCTCAATCAGTTTCTTGGTGCCGAGTTCACTAATATCCGCAATCGGTCTACGGACGGTAGTCAGTGCCGGGTTCGTGTATCTGGCGAACACAATATCGTCGAATCCGATCAGGGACATTCCGTTCGGGACGGACACTCCCGCTGCATAGCAGGCATTCATCGCGCCGATCGCCATATCGTCGTTAGCGCAGAATACCAGCGACGGAGGGGAAGGGAGAGCCAGCAAAGCGTTCATCGTCTGGTAACCGCTCTCGATGCTGTAATCCCCGGCGGCAAAATAATCCGGGTTAGGAAGCAGACTATGAGCCAACAAGCTGTCCAAAAAACCTTGCTTCCGCTCGGTGGTCGATTTGAAGCCGGCTTTACCTTCAATCATGGCAAGCTTGCGGTGTCCTTGGGCAATGGCATAATCGATCGCTTCCCGGACTCCGCCTTTATCGTCGGCCACGACGTTCATGATGCTCTGATCCTCCAGGTGGCGGTTAAGAACGACAAGCGGGATGCGGGTTCTTTTGACATGATATATAAATTCGTTGTCCGCGTCGCTCTGGCTCATGACGAGAATGCCGTCAAAGCGTTGCGGCGAGATGCTGTCCAAATACCGGATACTATCGATCCCGTGCACCGTCAAACTGTAGTTTTCGTCGAGCACATGATTGATACCCTTAATGACGTCGACAAGAAAGCTTGCCGAGGTTCCCTGATCAATGCTAGAAAAGAACAAACCGATGGTATACGACTTTTTCATAACCAGGCTTTTGGCGCTAAAATTGGGAACGTAATTCAGTTCTGCGGCGATTTTTTCAATTTTATCCCGGGTTTCTTTCTTGATAAGCGGATTTCCGTTGAGTGCCCGGGAAACCGTCGTATGGGAAACGCCGGCGACTTTGGCGATGTCTTTAATCGTGACCATGGAACCTCTTCTTCCGAAAAATAATTTGATTTAACGATTTCATTTTAGATCTATTTTCTCGTGAAAGTCAATGGATTTATTGAAATGCACACGTGAAAATTTTTATTGTCACTTGCTAATTGAAAGCGCTATAATGTCGTTGATCACATTTCACCGGGAGGTGGTTCGGATCAAATGAATTGGGCCGAGAAAATCGCGGAATCCGTCATGAAACGTACGCCGAAATTGTATGAGGGCAAGGGATATGAAGGGAAATGGTCTTATGATTACGGAGTTGTGTTAATGGGCTTTTCGCTGTTGTGGAAGCGGACGGGGGACCGTAAGTATTTTGAGTATATTCGCAACAATATGGATGTCTTTATCGGGGAAGACGGAAGGGTGCGGGGATACCGCCGGGAGGAATACAACATCGACCATATCAATAACGGAAAATTGCTGTTCCTGCTGTATCGGGAAACCGGCCTGGACAAATACCGGCAGGCGGCTGCTCTGCTGAGAGCACAACTGGCCACGCATCCGCGCACGTCGGAAGGGGCTTTTTGGCACAAGCAAATCTACCCTTATCAAATTTGGTTGGACGGCCTTTATATGGGGGCTCCTTTCTATCTTGAGTACTTGTTGACTTTTGAAGGTGGAAGCGGGCTTGATGATGTAACGAAGCAATTTATCCTGTGCGAAAGACATACGAAGGACGCCGAAACGGGGCTGTTATATCACGCCTGGGATGAAAAAAGGGTTCAACCCTGGTGCGATCCCGCCACCGGATTATCCCCGAATTTCTGGGGCCGGTCCCTGGGCTGGTATGTGATGGCTTTAGCGGATGTATTGGAGCTGCTGCCGAAGAAACATGAGGACTACGCCGAGCTCACCCGGATATTTAGAGAGGTATTGACAGCATTAAGAAAATATCAGGATGAGGCTAGCGGTGTGTGGTACCAAATCGTAAATAGGGGTGACCGCAAAGGCAATTATTTGGAGGCCTCAGCTTCCAATATGATCGTGTTTGCTATCGCCAAAGGAATTCGGCTTGGAGTTCTTGACGCGGGGGATTGGCAGGCAACCTTGGATACGGCCTTCAAAGGGCTGATTGCGGAATTCGTGTTGGAAACGAAAGAAGGCTGGATCAACTTGAACAAGAACTGCCAGGTGGCAGGACTGGGCGGAGTTGAAGAACGGGACGGCACCTTTGCCTATTACATCAGTGAGCCGATCATCACGAACGATTTAAAAGGGGTAGGGGCGTTCTTGCAGGCATGCGCCGAGGTCGAAGGACTTCGGGAATCTCAAACAGTGGGGCTTGTGAACTTGTGAATGGAGGAAGAGCGATGCAAGTATTTAATATCGTCGATTTCGGCGCGATCGGAGATGGGGAGACATTATCGACAGAAGCCATTCAATCCGCCATCGATACCGCTAGCGTTGCGGGCGGAGGAACGGTGTTCGTTCCGGCGGGGACGTATGTGACGGGTGCGATTCTGATGAAAAGTCACATTGAGCTGAATCTGAGTCCAGGTGCCGTATTGTCTTTCAACCCAAGCCCGGAGCATTATCCGGTCGTAAACTCCCGATGGGAGGGCGTACTTCAGCAGGTGCATGCTTCGTGTATTTTTGGCCAGGATCTGGAGAATATCGCCATCACGGGTAGCGGCACGTTAAACGGGAATGGTCAGCCCTGGTGGGATAAGCAACGAAATGCACCGGAGGAACTGGAGTACCCCCGGCCGACTTTGATCGGTTTCTACGGCTGCCGTCGGGTGACGCTGAGAGATTTACATCTGATCAACTCTCCGAGCTGGACCGTGAATCCTATCCGTTGTTCCGATGTCACGATCGATAATTTATCTATTCTGAATCCCGCCGATTCCCCGAATACGGACGGCATCAATCCGGAATCTTGCCGAAATGTGCGGATCAGTAACTGCCATATTGATGTGGGAGACGATTGCATCGCCATCAAAGCGGGCACCGAGGATACCGCGGAGCGGGTCTCCTGCGAGAATATTACAATCATGAACTGCACGATGGTTCACGGTCACGGCGGCGTCGTGCTGGGCAGCGAGATGAGCGGGGATATCCGCAACGTTACGATTACTGGCTGCGTGTTTCAGCACACCGACCGCGGCATCCGTCTGAAATCGCGGCGCGGACGCGGAGGGATTGTCGAGGATATCCGCATCAGCAATATCGTCATGGACGATGTCATTTGTCCGTTTATTCTGAATTTGTATTACTTCTGCGGCCCTCGCGGCAAGGACAAATACGTCTGGGACAAGAATCCCTATCCGGTGACGGAAGAGACCCCCCGTTTCCGGCGCATCCACTTTGCGAACATTACCGCGCGCCGGGTTCATGCCGCCGCCGGATTTCTATACGGTCTTGCCGAGCAATATATTTCCGAAATCACGTTCGATCATATCGATATCTCCATGGCGGAGAACGCAGTGCCGGGAGTCCCGGCCATGATGGCGGGGATCGACGAAATGAACAACCGCGGCTTCTTCCTCGGAAATGTACGGGATATTTCTTTTCATCATGTTACCATCGAAAATCATGAAGGCCCGGCTTTTTATGTGGAGAACGGCGAGCGGGTTGACATAGAACACTGTAAGTCCAGAAACACGAAGCAGGAGGAACGGCTGTTGGAGCAGGTTACCGTTCCGCCGTCGGCTGGAGTGTGAAAACGGGGTAGATCCCGCCACTGGGCTGGATCGTGTAAACAGGTGGCGGTGCGCTGTTGGCTGAATGCGTGAAACCAGGCACGCTCCCTCCGTTGGCCAAATTGTGAAGCTGCTGCGGGGCTGCGGGATTTCGGGCTGCAGTGATATCGGAAACACTTTAATTAGTGAATTTTAATAAGGAGGAAGTTGCTTCAATGGAATGGAATCCGGTCGATCGACGCGAACAGTTGCTGGCTTTACTGGGGGATTTGCCTGAGGAGAAACCGATAACAGTCCAAGTTCTGAAAGTCGAGGAGCTGGATGGATATTTGCTGGAGACTCTTCTGTTGGATCTTAACGGGATCGAACCGGTCCCGGCTTATGTGGCTAAACCGAAAGAAGGAACCGGGCCGTTCCCGCTCGTTGTTTTTAACCACTCTCATGGCGGGAATTATGGAAACGGGCGTAAGGAGATGATTGTTAGCAGCTCTTATCTCCAGGATACTTCATTTGCGAAGGAACTTACAGGCATGGGCTGCGCAGTCTGCTGCATCGACATGTGGGCTTTCAACGAGCGTGGCGGAAAGACCGAAAGCGAGCTGGTCAAGGAAATGCTGTGGACCGGTCGGGTCATGTGGGGTATGATGCTGTACGATAATCGCCGTTTTCTTGATTATA
>DJTQ01000270.1 GCA_002439285.1 Paenibacillaceae bacterium UBA6304 | reverse complement strand
GTTGTCGCCTCCCAGGTCCACTTCCTTTTCGACAGGTTTGATATCCCCGATATTCAGGCGCTCGATTACCTTATACCCGTCCTCGTCTTTGCGTACAGACAGATCATAGTGATGATTCTCATCCATATAGAGCGTGATGCCAGCTTCTCCGCTTGTAAGCTTGACCTCGCAAGTGATCTCCGCGTTGAAGTCCCTTTGGCGAATGCCTATAAATGTCGGGGATGCCGGAATATCCAGCGTCACGTCGGTGCCTTTAAGTTTTACGCTATCGGCTTCCAACTGATAATTCTCTGCAACAGGATGACGGAGATAGCACCAGTCCAGATTCCAATCCGTGTTCTCGAAAGTAAAAGTTTTCTTCTCTTGCTGGATGACGTGACTAGGAATCCGATCGGTCTCAAAACTCGAAAGCGTAGTGCCGTTATGTCCTGCCGTAAACCATCCGTCCTCGCCAAAAGTAATCGGCGTAAGGAAAACTTCGCGTCCTAGGTGATGGTAGGTAAGATACTGGCCGGTTTGACGAAATCCCAGATGGAGCATCCACCAATTCCCCTCGTGATCTTGAATGAGATCACCATGACCAACCCCTTGTAACTCATAACCGCCCAGATTTCGATTGGTCAGAACGGGATTGTTCGAATAGGATTCGAACGGGCCGGAAACGGATTCACCCCGTGCATAAACGACCATATGACCATATTCCGTCCCGCCTTCAGCTGCCATGAGGTAATAGCGGCCGTTTATTTTATACATATGGGGGCTTTCCAAATATCGTCCGCCAGTCCCTTGCCAGATCGAACGGCTTGGCGTCAGCTTGCTGCCCGATTCAATATCAATTTCGCACTGAACAACACCGCCAACACCGTTGTCGTCTGTGCCGTTGCTCATAAAGAAGGCCTTTCCGTCTTCAAAATACAAATCGGGATCGATTCCCCCTTGATCGACATAGATCGCTTCCGACCATTCCCCGTAAATGTCGTCCGTCCATACGTAGAAATTTTGACGCGTGGTGTCGTTGGTCGTGGTCATGTAGAATCGCCCATTGTTGTGCCGGATCGTAGGAGCGAAAACCCCGCCTGAACTGCTTACCTGGCCAAGCTGAATCTGACTCTCCCGGGTTAGACAATGACCGATTTGCTTCCAGTTAATCAGGTCTTTGCTCTCAAAAATCGGAACGCCAGGGAAGTACTGAAACGAACTGCAAACCAGATAATAGGTATCTTCCACTTTACATACGCTGGGATCAGGATAAAATCCTTTGATCACCGGGTTATAGTATTTCATCATATCCACCTCTTTTATAAATTCACATGTATATAATTCTAATGTGATAACAGCAATATAAGATAAATTAAAGAATTCGATTGCAGGCAAGGGAGTAAAATGATTCCGAAAAAGCGGAGCGGTCGCCTTTGATTCCGGATTTCTTCCGAATAAGAATCTATAAGATCAAGAAATCTGGAATCAACAGCGATTGTAGGAACATTTTACGTACTTGCCTGCCCTAATGAATTTCATTTATTCATCTTATATAAGAAAATTAAACAACATCGTTTAAAGCCTTGCAATGGATTAGGCTTGAAGGTTCATGTTATATCTTTTAAATTAATATATATGTGATTTCAACGGATGAGGTTAGGAGATGAGGGCAATAATCAGAGCGAACGGGGAACCGAAGTTTATGCCGTTATACGAAGCGTTAGCTAGTGAAGTCAGGTGGAAAATTATGAGTCTCCTTGCCGATAGTGAGATGAATGTGAAGGATATTGCGGAACAGTTAGAACTCAGCCCCTCCATCGTTACCATGCACGTTCGAAAGCTCGAACAAGCCGGACTCATCGGAAGTCACCGGGTGCGACAGAATGGAGGGACGCACAAAATGTGTTTCCTCAAAGAAAACAACGTCGAGATTGAACTGCCGTCTGCCAACAAAACCGGGAAGCTCAAAGAACTGAGTATTTCAGTCGGGCATTACACCTCTTTTGAAGTCCACCCTACATGCGGGCTCGGTACGCGCGAGAAGGAAATCGGAGTTTGGGACGACCCTCGTTATTTTCTCGATCCCGAGCGAGTCCATGCCGCCATTCTGTGGTTTGGGTGGGGGTATGTCGAGTACAAAATGCCTAACTATTTGCTTGCCGACCAAGCCGGCCAAACTGCGGACGCCATCGAAATCTCCATGGAGATAGCTTCGGAAGCTCCCGGTTTAAGGGATTATTGGCCTTCGGATATTGAGTTTACGTTTAACGGAGTCTCCCTGGGCACCTGGACAAGTCCGGCTGATTTCGGAAGAGCGGCCCGGGGTAAATTTACGCCCGAATGGTGGCATCGAAATGTGAATCAATACGGGTTATTAAAGACGATCCGCATCGATGCATCGGGTACATTTATAGATGATGAGCGGATGTCGGAGGTGACCCTCGCGGATATCAAGCTGTGGGAACCGTTCTGGAGTCTTCGATTCTCGGTTGATGAGCAGGCTGTTAACGTAGGCGGACTGACACTTTACGGTTCCGGATTCGGCAATCATGATCAGGACATTGTAATCCGGGTGCATCTTAAAGATGATCATTAGTTTGGAAAAATTAAAGAGATCTGTCCCATCACGGGCAGATCTCCTTTTGCTGTTGAGCTTAATTGAATCGATAGAGACGTACCCCGTGTGACGGCACCGTGGCCCGAAGCGCGCCTGCCGTAAGCTCGGCTGGTGCTCCGCTCCACAGCTCGGTACCTGTAGTAACGCCTGACAGGCCGATCTGTTCAAGGGGCAGGTCCAGCGGCATCAGATTCTCCCCGATGTTGAATATAGCAGCGTAGCGGGAGCCTTGCGGATCTTCAGCCGTCCAGACGATAAGATCGCCCTTGCAGAGCGCTTCCTTGGCCCCGTGGCTCTCCCGGTGCATGCGCAGCACCTCGCGATTGGTAAGCAGCGATAGTGTCCAATCGTCGCAGTCCCTTAGTTCGCCGCCAAAGATCAGCGGCGAGCGGAAGATACTCCAGAGCGACATCATCGTCAACTGCTCGTCGCGCGTAAACCGGGTCCAGCGATCCGCCCCTCCGCCGTCAACAGAGCGAATGCCGATGTGTCCGAGCGGCAGCATGTCGCAGTCCGGCCAGCAGCCTGCCTGCGGCACGCCCTGCCACTTACGGCAACGATCGAACATATCCAGCAAGAGCGGCCATTGGTCCCAGAAGTCGTCCGTGACCCGCCACATGTTGGCATGCTCGGCGAAGAACTCCGCGTATTCCACCGGGGCGGGTCCGGGAGATAGGCTTAGCACCATAGGCCGGCCGCAGCGTTCGATCGCTTGCGAGATCAGGGCAATCTCCGGCTGATGGGTGTCATATAGCCTGGAAGCTGCAATATCGTCTACCTTTACCAAGTCAACGCCCCACTGAGCATAAAGTTCAAATAGAGAATCGTAATAGGCTTGTGCCCCTTCTTTCGAGGCATCGACGCCATACATATCCGTATTCCATGGGCAGATTGAGTTCGTATGGGCAATGTCGCGTGCTGTTACAGTCGTACCCAAAAGCGGGGTAGCGGCGTGTACGGCCTGGCGAGGAATGCCGCGCATAATATGAATGCCGAATTTTAGCCCCAGGCTGTGTACATAATCGGCTAGCGGCTTGAAGCCTTGGCCCCCCGCTGCGGAGGGGAACCGGTTCTCAGCAGGCATAAGCCGGGAATATTCATCCATCACGAGCGGAACAAACGGCCGGTATTGGGAGGAGTCCGCCTGGGGCTCGGACCACTGAATATCAACGGTAATATAGTTCCAACCGAATTCTTTGAGATGCTGTGCCATGTATTCTGCGTTGCCGCGAATTTCGTCTTCCGTTACGGCGGCGCCGTAGCAATCCCAGCTGTTCCAACCAAGCGGCGGAGTAGGCGATATAAGCTTATGATCCATAGTAAGGCTCCTTTATTGATTAATTATTGCTCTTGTCATGTTCATCATAATAAAGGAGTTTAGCAATATCTATAGTAATCTTAAACGAAGAATAGCAAAATATTGCGGTCAATCAAAAAACAGTCTGCGGTACGCCAGGCTTTCGCCTCCGCTGCGGAAATCTCCCGGAGTAAGCCCGGTCAAGCCGCGGAACGCTTTGATAAAATAACTTCCGCTGGAGTAGCCGATCCGCTCGGCGATGGCCTCAATGCTAAGGCTGGTTCCCCGCAGCAGTTCCATGGCCTTCTCGGTGCGAACGCGGGTCAAATACGACCCCGGTGTCAGGCCCGTGCTGGCCGAAAACCGGCGGATTAAGTGATATTTAGATAGCGAGACATGTTCGGATAGCTGATCGATACTGATCATCTGTGAGTAGTTGAGTTCTATAAATTCGGCTGCGCGTCTTACGTTGTCCGACCATTTTTCCCTGTCCCGTAGTGTTGTGCCTTGCATTCTGGCCAGTTCGGTCACGAATTGATAGACGCAAGACGATGCGATCAGGGGGTCGGTGATTCTCCCTGCTCCCGCATCGACAACAATCATCCGGGCCAGCCGCACTGGCGCACAATCCATGGGCAGATAAGGAGCCTCACCCGCTTCACGCAGGAATTTGCGCCAGTGGGGCAGAATCAGGTTGGGCCGGAATAGCAGAAACAGAAATTCCCAGGGTTCTTGTGATTCCGGGTGATAATAATAGCGGTGCGGTCCCGGAATCTCTGCGAGAAAAGCTTGCCCAGCGGTGATTCGGTGAGTCCGGTTCTCCGATTCGTATACGCCTTCGCCTGAGATGGTGTACTGGAACAGCAGGAGAGGTCCATCGGTCCGCTCCAGCCCGTCCCAACGATAAGAAGGACTAGTGATAGAATCATAGCCGGCAGCAAATAACACGCATAGCTGGAGCTCCTTATCTTCAGCGAACCGAAATCCGTAGGTGCCTCTAGGAATGTCCATAGATGTCCTCCTTGAAATAAAATTATCTAAAGTTAAAGCGCTTATATTTTTATTGACGCTTAATTAACATTATTCTACTATAGATGCATAGATTAACCTATGATAAGGAGAAGGGAGAGGAGGCACTACTTTTTATTCCTAAGGTTAAAGCGCTTAAATGTTTTATGCGAGTCCTATCCTTTATATGAAAGGCAGTGATGAACATGAAGATTCGTGAAACCTATAGGCCCGATTCTTTAATAGTGTATATGGCGTCGATGCTATCGGTTGTTTTTTTGCTATTATCGCTTATTTGTACCCCGGTCGGCTACGCGTCAGGCTCTGCAACTACGACGAATGATGCCCTTACGCCGCTTAGACCCTTTCCTCAGCATATGACATATACGGAAGGGACCATTAAACCGAATCATGTGACACAAAGTCAAATGAACGCAGAGGTTGCACTGCTTTACGACGAATACAAGAAGAAATACATAAAGAAGAATTCGTATGACCAGAGCCAATACTACGTCTGGTATAACGACGGCGGATGGAATGGAGACGCGATAACGGTATCCGAAGCACATGGCTACGGAATGATGATCACTGCGATTATGGCAGGGCATGACCCTGAGGCAAAGACGATCTTCGATGGCATGTACCGATTCTTCCGTGCGCACCCGAGTGCGCTCCATCCTGACTTGATGGCGTGGCAGCAGGCAGACAGGGACGGGGCTATCGTCGATGTGAATGGTACCGACTCCGCTATTGACGGTGATATGGACATTGCATACGCGTTGTTGCTGGCCGACAAGCAGTGGGGGAGCAGCGGAGATATTAACTATAAGCAGGAAGCGACCAAAGTCATCAATGCCATCATGGAGAGCGAAGTCCATCCCGAGCACTTCCATCTTCAACTGGGTGATTGGGTTCCAACCGGAGAAGGTGAGCCTAGCTTCAAGCCGGCGTCCCGGCCTTCCGATTTTATGCTGCAGCATCTGAAGGAATTTCATAAGGCCACAGGAGATGAACGCTGGCAGAAAGTCATCGATACGACGTACAGGATCATCAATAATGTGCATGAGCAATATAGCCCCGATACGGGACTATTGCCTGACTTCGTCTACCGGGATCCGGCGGATGGAAAATATAAGCCCGTCACGGAATTCGAATGGCCGACGGAGAGCGGACACTTCCTGGAATCGGAGTTTGACGGAGCCTACAATTACAACTCTTGCCGCACACCATGGCGTATTGCTTCAGACTTCCTACTGACAGGCGACACAAGCGCATTCGACCAGCTTACAACAATGAATAACTTTATATCGGAGAAGCATAGTTCTCCATCAGAGATATGGTCCGGCTATTCGCTTGATGGGACAACTAAGCTGAGCGAATGGGACGGTGGTCTGGAATTTACGGCACCGTTCATGGTCAGTGCAATGATACACGAGAGTAATCAGGATTGGCTGAACAGCCTATGGGATTACCATACAGAAGAGGCGAATTCAACCGCACTGGAATATCGGTACTATTACGGAAATTCAATCCGTTTGCTAAGCATGATCGTTGTATCCGGGAATTGGTGGTCGCCGACCGGGATAGCCGCCACTGATATTTCCGGTCATCCGGCTGAGCAGGAAATCACCCTAGCATTGGCAGAAGGTGTCGTAAACGGTTATCCGAACGGTACATTCAAGCCGGAGGAAGGCGTATCTCGTGCGGAGTTTGCGGTAATGCTCGCTAATTCAATGAAGCTGGAAGGCGCCGGGGCGCAGCTCTCTTATGAAGATGCCGGATCCATTGCACCTTGGGCGAGCCCGTCTGTAGCTCAAATTGTGCAAGCTGGAATAACGGATGGGCTATTCGATCAACAATTCAAGCCTGCCCAAAGGCTGACAAGAGCTGAGGCTGCCGTACTGCTGGCAGCCTCCAAGAAGCTGACGCTGGGTTCCGAAACGGGAGTGACGGGCTTCACCGACGATAATGCGATACCTGAATGGGCAAAGCCTTCCATAATTGCGTTAGGAGAGGAAGGAGTCCCCCCGTTCAAACCGCAAGACAATCCATTCGAACCGGAGCGGGAAATTACGCGAGCCGAGGCAGTAACGCTTGTACGCTCTCTTGCTAAGCCTTAAATCTCAGGCATGCTTTCATACGTATTCACATAGACTGCCAACTTCGCTGCGAATATGATATCGTAAAGAGATAGAGCGATAACATCGCAAGGAGAGAACTACGTATGAAGGTTAGTATTTTTGATGTTGCACAAAAATCGGGACTATCGGTCGTGACGGTGTCACGAGTCATTAATAATGCGGGAACGGTGCGCGAGAAAAACAGAATCAAGGTGCTTCAAGCTATGAAGGACTTAGGTTATTCTCCAAGCGCCGCTGCCCGCAGTCTGGCCAGAGGCAAGACAGGCGTCATCGGCATAGCGATCATGACATTAAATGATTCCTTTCTTGATGCCGTTGTCAAGGAAATTAACGACAAGCTTTCCGAATATCATTATTTGCTGGCTTTGTTTGTCTCGCATGAGGGTGAGAGTAGCTTACATAATGCGATGTTCCAGGAGAATCGAGTGGATGGCATGATCGTGCTGTCACCGATTGATGAAGAGAGATACGAGCAGGAGCTGACCCGCAAGAATATTCCGTATGTACTCGTAGATAATCAGCAGCACCTCTCGCGCTCATCATCCATACAAGTGGATAACTTCACGGGCGGTTATGAGGCGACGAAGCATCTGATTGATTTGGGGCACGCTTCGATCGCTCATATATGCGGTCCGGAATCGTTTTTGAGCAGTAGGGAACGCGTTCGGGGCTATCATGCCGCAATGCAGGAAGCGGGGCTCTTCCCAAGAATGGAGCAAGGCGGCTTCGATATATCGTCCGGTTATGAAATAGCGGAGCGGTGGCTGCAATCGGGGGATATGCCTACGGCGGTCTTTGCCGCTGACGATATGATGGCGCTTGGCGTCATGGATGCGCTGAAGAATAATGGGATTCGTATTCCTGATGATGTATCCGTCGTCGGATACGACGATCAATTGTTCGCAACGCAGTTCCGCCCCTGGTTGACAACGGTGCGTCAGCCGGTAGAAGAGATTGGAGCACAGGCGGTCGAACTGCTGCTAAGACAGATTGAGCACCCGGAAGATGGCGAATATGCTCCCGAACACTTCAAACTTCAGCCGGAGCTGATCGTGAGAGAATCGACCGGCAGACCGAGTAACCGATAAACGGATGACTTGGGGTTATACCGTGGATGACCTCGGGCCACATAAGCATAAGTATTATAGGATAAGGGCCTTTTCCAGGTAGGTTACCTACGGTAGGAGAGGGCTCTATTTTTTGCTGATTTGTAATCCTATCGCACACTCTAATGGAGCGATCCTCCTTTTTATAATAAAAAAGTGGAGTTAATCTTCATAAAGTGATACACTGATCATCATAGGCAAACTATAGACTGACGAGGCTCAATCAAACAAGAGATCAGAACTGGGAAGGTGAACTTTATGAGTGATACAGTTTTTGAAAAAATAGAAAAGGGACTTATTGTGTCATGCCAGGCACTGGAGCATGAACCGTTGTTTGGCGCCGATATCATGGCGAAAATGGCGAAGGCCGCTCAAATGGGCGGGGCGGTTGGGATCCGGGCGAATACGGTTCAGGACATCGCGGCGATTAAGACAGAAACTTCGCTGCCCATCATCGGCCTGATCAAACGGGACTACGATGACAGCGAGGTGTTTATCACTCCGACATTGCGTGAAGTGAAAGAACTCATGGAGGTAGGCGTAGACCTGGTCGCATTGGACTGCACGCGGAGAAGTCGCCCCCATGGGGAGAAGCTTGAAGATATCATCCAATATATGAAACAAAATGGACAAAAAGTGATGGCTGATATTTCCACGCTGGAGGAAGCACTTTACGCCGAATCCATCGGTGTTGACTGCGTATCGACTACCTTGTCCGGCTACACCCCTTATTCATTGAAGCAGAAAGGTCCGGATTTTGAGTTGGTCAAGGAAGCAGCTTCCCGTTTACGTATTCCCGTAATTGCTGAAGGAAAAGTCTTTATGCCGTTCGAAGCTTCACAAATGTTAAAACTAGGTGCATATGCAGTAGTTGTCGGATCGGCTATCACCAGACCGCAACTCATTACGGAAAGGTATGTAGACGACGTTAGAAAGGCGTTGGAATAAATGGATTTAAAGGCGCAAATCAAAAGTTATTATCCCTCACTCACCAAATCGGAACAAAAAGTCGCCCAGCGCGTGTTGGACTACGCCGACGAGGTTATTTATCATTCGGTTACGGAACTTGCCGAGCACTCCAAGGTCGGAGAGACAACGGTTATCCGGTTCTGCCGCAAGATCGGATTTAAAGGCTACCAGGAATTTAAGTTGGCGTTAGCGCAGAATCAGACGATGAAGAAGATGGAAGCCAACAAGCAGGAAGAAGGAAGGGCGCAAGATTTTACTCAAGATATTTGCAACAGCGCTATCGATGTTTTGCAAGTGAGTATGAATTTGTTGGACAAGCAAAAATTGCACGACGCAATAGATTTGATCGATCAGGCACAGCACATTCAATTTTTTGGCGTAGGATCATCAGGAATTACGGCGCTGGACGCCAAGAATCGTTTTCTAAGAATCGGGCGGCGTTCGGAAGCGACGGCAGACAGCCATATTCAGGCGATGTCGGCGGTGCTGCTGGAAGAAGGCGATGTGGCGGTCGGATTCTCGGTTTCGGGCAGCACGATGGACACGAATGATATTCTCGCCAAGGCGAAGAAAAATGGTGCCAAAGTAATCGCGATTACGAATTACGCCAAATCACCGATCACGAGCATTGCCGATATTGTTCTGCTCACGGCGGGGAAAGAATCTCCATTGGAAGGCGGGTCGATTACGGCTAAGATTTCGCAGTTGTTCGTAATCGACCTGATCTGCGAGGGCTTATCTTTGAAAGACTCAAGCCGGGCGAAATTGATGAAGGAAAAGACGGCACGCGCGGTTATCGACCGGATTTATTAGTAGTCTGAAAGGGGTGTGAGCTTCTTGAAAGTATTAGGAATCGATATCGGGGGCACCTCCATTAAGGGGCTTGCGGTGGATGAAAGTGGCACTATTCTTGGGCAAACCCGGATTGCAACGAACGCTTCACAAGGCAAGTACCATATTGTCGAGAAAGTGGGAGAGACGATCCAAGCCTTGCTTGAACAGCATCCCGATGCGGCAAGGATCGGCATTGGCACGGCGGGACGAGTCAATACGAATACCGGGCAGGTTGTCTATGCTACGGAAAATTTGCCCGGCTGGCAGGGTTTTAATATCAAGGAATGGGCGGAATCTGAATTTCGTCTTCCGGTAGCCGTGGACAATGACGCCAATACAGCTTTGCTCGGCGAGCAATGGCAGGGCGCTGGAGAGAATTTGTCGGATATCGTGATGCTAACGCTCGGGACGGGCGTAGGCGGCGCCAACATAATCGGTGGCGAACTGGTTCGAGGGGCGCATTGGAATGGCGGGGAATGGGGCCATGTCGTCTTGATCCCGGACGGTCATCCTTGCAATTGCGGACTTCATGGTTGTATCGAACAGTATTTGTCCGGTACTGCACTGGTGAGATTGGCTTCAGAAGCTACGGGGCATGCCTATTTGACCGGGCAAGAGGTGCTGACTGACCTGCAGAGCGGCAATTCGCGGATTATGGAAGTGATGAAACGCTATGTGTTCCATTTGGCGCTGGTTCTGCATAACCTGCACATCGGACTGAATCCCCAAGCCCTTATTCTTGGCGGCGGGTTGATCGATGCAAAAGCACTATGGTGGGACAGCCTGATGGCGAGACTTAAGGACATGAATGCAACGGAGATCGATGTCCGGCCAGCCTTGTTGGGTAACCGGGCCGGAGCCATCGGCGCGGCGAAGCTCGCTTTGACTTTGAGTAATTCATAATCAATCACGAAGCGGCTTTACCTGAATGAATGTTGCCGACCGAATGACATTGAGGTATATTCCAGATTATGCTAAGTTAACAATAGAAATAAGGAGGCTGCGCCACAGCCTCCCCGGTACAACACTTGGGCGGGAAACCTCCAAATTGTTTAAGCAGAAAATAACCCGCTCCTTGGCGCTAACCTGGGCGGGTTATTTTCGTTTATTCAGTCACCTCCATCCGGAGGCGATATTTTCCCACCCAAGTTCTGTTGTACAATCCAAATTATACCATATAGTCTGCGACTTGCAGGCTTTTTTTGTTGTGTTTATTTAGTTTCACGTTACATAGAACCGTCCAATATACCACCATATTCGAAATATAGTGCGTATTATATATTGTAAAATAATTATATATGACGTACTATATATTCAGAAAATATTTCCGGAGGGAGGAGGCACCTCGTTCCGCTCGGCAGAGCGGGCATATACGAAATACGGAGGGATCACTATCAAACTGACATCCCGTCAATTGGAAATTGTAGAAATCGTAAAAAAACACGCCCCCATTACCGGTGAGCAGATCGCCGAAATGTTGAATTTAACCCGTCCGACCATCCGTTCGGACCTGTCTGTCCTGGTGATGCTCGATTATATCAATGCTAAACCGAAGGTAGGGTATTTTTTGGGGAAACGGGCTCTATCGGAAAATGAAAATAGAATCCGGCTGCTGGACATGAAGGTCGGTGACGTTCATAGCGTACCGGTGGTCGTTCGGGAGACGACGACGATTCATGATGCGGTCGTGACGCTTTTTCTGGAAAATGTCGGGCACCTGATCGTCACGGATGAAGAGGGAAGATTGGCGGGTATCGTGTCCCGCAAAGACTTATTAAAGGTCACGCTCGGAAACGCGTCGGCCTCGACGATGCCCGTGAGCTTCATCATGACCCGCCGGGCCAATGTCATTACCGTTTCGCCGGAGGATACCGTCCTGGAAGCCGCGCGGATTATCATCTCACACCAGATCGACAGCTTGCCTGTCGTGGTGCCGGTTCCTTCCGGGGGCGAAGGGGAATGGAATGTGGTCGGACGCATTTCCAAAACGAACATCATCAAAATGTTGCTCGAAACGATAGCAGAGGAATAACGGGAGGAATGGAATGAACCAGGAGCAAGCTCACTTCATAGCAATCTGCTCGGACTCGGTCGGCGAAACCGCCGAAGCGGTCGTCCGGGCCACGCTGCGGCAGTTCGAACTGCCGAATACGGAAATCAAGCGCATGATGAACGTTCGCTCTGAAGATGAGCTCAGCGCAATCATGGAGGAAGTGGCAGGCCGCGGCGGCTTTGTTGCCTACACCCTGGTCCAGCCGGAACTGCGGGAGGTCATCCGGGAAGAAGCCGTTCGCTTGAACGTCCGGGCCGTAGATATTATGGGGCCGATGATGCAGGCTTTTATCGATACGTTCAATGATACGCCGAAACGGACCCCTGGTTTGCTGCATCGGCTGGACGAGGATTATTTTCGCCGCGTTGAAGCCGTGGAGTTTGCCGTTAAAAACGACGACGGCAAAGACGTCGGGGCGATCCTGAAAGCCGATCTGGTTCTGCTCGGGGCCTCCAGGGTGTCCAAAACGCCGTTGTCGATATTTTTAGCGCATAAAGGTCTGAAAGTGATGAATTATCCGGTTGTGCCGGAATTGACGCCGCCTACACAGCTAAAGGAAATCAGCTCCGACAAAATCATCGGCTTGACGATCGACCCAGCGCACTTGGTCAAAATCCGGTCCGAGCGCCTGAAATCAATGGGATTACCCGACGATGCCCAATATGCCTCGCTGGAACGTGTAGAAGCTGAACTGAAGTATGCCCAGTCCCTGTTTGCTTCGCTAGGCTGTCCGGTGATCGATGTGACGGATAAGGCGATTGAAGAAACCGCGGGCTTGATCATGAAACAAATATAGATAATAAACGGAGGGATCCATATGGAACGTCATATTGCTTTGGAGTTAGCTCGCATTACGGAGGCGGCCGCACTTGAGGCGGCTTGCTGGACGGGAAGAGGCGACAAGCACAGTGCGGACGAAGCCGCAACGATGGCGATCCGGAGTTTGATCGCTTCCGTAGATATGGACGGCACCGTTGTGATCGGGGAAGGGGAAATGGATGAGGCGCCGATGCTCTATATCGGCCAGAAGGTGGGGAACCGGCGGGGACCGAAGGTTGATATTGCCGTGGATCCCTTGGAAGGGACGGAGACGGTAGCGAATGGGCTGAATAATGCCATTTCCGTGATCGCGGCGGCTCCGCAAGGGCATCTGCTGCACGCGCCGGATATTTATATGGCGAAGCTGGCCGTAGGTCCTGCGCTGGCAGGTAGGTTGTCCTTAGATGATCCGATCGAAGTTACGCTTGCCAAAGCTTCGGATATTCTGAACAAGCCGCTATCTGAAATGACGGTCTCGATCCTGGATCGCGGGCGCCACCGGGATATGATCTCGGCGCTTAGACAAGCGGGCGTCCGGATCAAGCTGCTGAGCCACGGAGATGTTATGGGGGCCATTGAAGCCGCCGTCGAGAGCGAAGTGGATCTCTACGTCGGCTCCGGCGGCGCCCCGGAAGGCGTGCTGGCCGCAGCCGCTCTCCGCTGTCTCGGCGGGGAGATGCAAGGACGGCTGCTGCCGGGCACCCCGGAGGAAGCGGAGCGTTGCCGGAGGATGGGCCTGAGCGATCCGCATCAGTTGCTCGGCATGGACGAGATGGTAGGACAGGGGAACGTGCTATTCGTCGCAACCGGCGTAACCCCGGGCGATCTGCTCAGTGGGGTTCGCTATTTGCCGAATGGCACAGCCGAGACCCATTCCGTTATTATGCACTCCGTAAACCGGACGGTTAGCTATTTGCGGACGATTCATCATTTAGCCGGAGCGGCGAATCATATTACTGAGGCTGCGATTTAATTGTTCTAATTTTACTTATCAGAACAGCACCCGATCTATTTTCGGGTGCTGTTCAGTTTGCGGGATGACCATCCGGGTTCGGTCCTGCGCAGCGGCTTGCTCAACTCCGCTCATAGGTTTATCATAAATTTCATACAAAAGTGACCGAGAGGATGGGTAGGAAGATGGAAACCGAAGCATGGAAAGCGCAACTTGAGCAAATATCGGATCAATTGATTGAAATGCGGCGTCACCTTCATCGCCATCCGGAGTTAGCGAACGAGGAAAATGATACGACCCGTTATATTCGGGAACGGTTGGAGGAAGCGGGAATTCGGATCGCTTCGGAATTTCCGCTGCAGACCGGGCTGGTCGCCGAGATCGGCGGGCACCGAGACGGACCGGTGATCGCGCTGCGCGCGGATATCGACGCGTTGCCGATCGACGAGCAGAGTGGCCTGCCCTTTGCCTCGACGATTCCCGGGAAAATGCATGCCTGCGGGCATGATTTCCACACGGCTGCGCTGATCGGAGCAGCCTTGCTGCTGAAGGAGCGGGAAGCGGAGCTGCAGGGCACGGTCCGGTTGCTGTTCCAGCCGGCGGAGGAGATTGCGACGGGAGCGAAGCAAGTCGTCGCGAGCGGTGCACTGGAGGGAGTGCAGGCCGTGTTCGGCATGCACAACAAACCCGATCTGCCGGTAGGCACGATCGGGATCAAGGGCGGCCCGCTGATGGCGGCCGCAGACGGGTTTGTGGTTGAGGTGAGTGGCGTGGGTACACACGCCGCTGTGCCTGACGCGGGCGTAGACCCGATTCTTACCGCCGCGCATATCGTGACGGCGCTGCAGTCGATCGTCAGCCGCAACGTCAGCCCGCTGCAGAGCGCGGTCGTGAGCGTCACCCGGATCCAGGGCGGTACGGTGTGGAACGTCATCCCGCAGCAGGCGGAGATGGAGGGCACACTCCGTACCTTTGATCTGGGTACGCGAGCGCGCGTGATGGAGCGGTTCGCCGCCATCGCGGAGGCGGTGGCCGCGGCTTTCGGCGCGACCGCTAAGGTCCGCTGGGTCGAAGGGCCGCCGCCGATCGCCAACGATTCGGCCTTAGCCGAGTTGGCCTGGGACGTAGCCGCCGAACTGGGGCACAACCCGGTTGTACCTCAGTTATCTTCGGCCGGCGAGGACTTCGCCGTTTACCAGCAAACGGTGCCCGGATTGTTCGTCTTCATGGGCACCGCCGGTACGCAGGAATGGCATCATCCGGCTTTTACGCTCGATGAAGATGCATTGCCGGTCAGCGCCGGGTTCTTCATGCGGCTTGCCCAGCGGGCGCTGGAGCAGTTGGCGGGATCGGAAGCCACAGCCAAGTAGGCCATTTGCTTTGCCGACGACCGACGTTCATGACACGGCAGTATTCGCTCCGCTCGCTGGATGCAGCCAGATTATACTTCTGCGTATAATCGCTGGAGGAAGGCGACGCTGTCCTCCATATCGGATTCGGGAGTGCTTTCGAGAATCCCGTGGATATGAGGGCGCTGATATTTCATATAGCGAAGGATGGGGCTAAAATTCAGCAGCCCCTGACCCACAGGGACGATGTGAATTCGTCCCTGTTTTATTGTGAAGTCTTTGAGGTGAATGACTGCGATCCGGTTACCCAGCAATTCGAGCGCTTCCTCGATAATGCGGTTCTGTTCCCTGTAGTTGTCCGGGGACATCAGGTTGGCACAATCCAGAATGATCTGGAGGTTGCTTGAAGGGACTTCATCGAGCAGCCGGCGGGTCAGTTGTGCCGAATGGAGCGGATGGTTCTGTCCCGCCTCAATGCCGATGGTGACGCCGAAACGCTCGGCTTCGGCAACCATAATTCTGACGGAGGCTACAACCTGCTGAAACGCCTCTTCGGTAAAATTATCGGTCGTGTGGCCTTCCCCGACACTGCCGGTTTCCGTACCGACCAGACTGGCGCCAAAATCTCTG
>DJTQ01000273.1 GCA_002439285.1 Paenibacillaceae bacterium UBA6304 | reverse complement strand
GATCGAACCGGTTTTCCGCAAGGGAAACTGGGCTTAATCTGCGAATCATACCCAAATTAATAAAAGATCATTGTCAGGGCTCATCCAATTCATCGGATCGGCGTAGGCAATGGTCTTTTACTATTAATACAACAAAAAGAAAACCCTGCGGTTTGGAAACCGCAGAGCCCTCTGTACGTGGGAAGCAATATTTAATGTAACTAAGCAATTTTCCAATGGCTAGGGTATTCTACCTGACAAGAAACGAAGGAGTTTCTTTCGTCTCTTCCTTTTTCCAAGAGAGTTCATGGTGAATCAACGCCTTTCCGGAGCACAAGCACATCATGACATCCGTCTGCATTTGATCAGTACCACTTCCCACTTGTTCTATATTTACCCTCTGCACTGGCCCTGAATCAGAGTTCCATAAAATAAAAAATTATATTTGTTCAGCAATCCGCTTCGCAGTTTTTTGCCCGTTGGCGATACAATCCGGAATACCGACACCGTAATAGGAGCAGCCTGCCAAATAGACCCCCGGATAAGCGGCAGACATTTTCTTCTCCAGCGATTTCACCAACTCATGGTGCTTGATATGGTAATTCGGCATCTCGTCGAGCCATTTGGTCACCAAGTGGGTTACCGGCGCAGCATCTATGCCTAAACTGCCTTTGATATCTTGAAGCGCAACCTGCAATAAGTCCTCTTTGGACATCTGTTGCAGTTTGTCGAAAGACGAACCGGAGCTTTTATAGAACAGCCGCACCAAAAGACGACTCCCCGCTGAAGTATGACTCCATTTCCGGCTTGTCCAGGTACATGCGTTGCAAACTACATCTTCCGATTGCGAGACGATAAACCCGGTCCCGTCCGCTGGCAGTTGCTCATCAGGAATATCGAAGCCGAGGTAAACGCTGATCATCGAGCTATTTTTCAACTCGGTAAAATCTTCGTTCAGATTTGGATCTTTGAGAACGGATTGAGCCACAGCATGCGAAGTGGCAAGAACGGCATAATCCGCAGTGAGTTCCCTTTGATCGGATAAGGTGATCGTATATTGTCCACCGGTTTTTGTAATCGATTCGGCTCCCACTCCGATAATGAATTCCGCCTCGCTAAGCTCGCTTTCCATCTTGTCGACTAAAGTGGAAACCCCGTGCTGGAAAGAGAAGAACTTGCGGTCTCCCTTGCCCTTGAAGGTCTGCCGGTTTTCGGCCAACCCCTTCATGATACTTCCGTACTTGTTTTTGTAATCCAACAAATAAGGAAGTGTGGAGGCGATCGTCAGCTCCTGGAGCTTGCCGGAATAAACTCCGGACAAGACAGGAGCGATTTGCTTTTCCACAATCTCTTTACCAAGAAACGCTTCGAGAAATTGGCCAACCGAGTCATTTTCGGTAAATTGCCCATCATTCGGTGTATAGTAATCCTTCAAAGCCTCCACTTTGCCTTCAGCCGAGATGAGCTCGCTGTTTGCGAGCGATTCCAGACTTAACGGGATACCAAAAACCGCTTCTTCCGGGATCAGCTTTAGCTTACCGTCCGCATAGATGTATGACTTCCCTGTTGCATTATAGACGACCTCGTCACGCAAGCCCAGTTCATCGATCAGTTGATCCATGTTAGGCTTCCTTGTCACAATGGAGTCTGCACCGGCTTCCATCACAAAGCCATTGTCCGAAATAGTATTGATTTTACCGCCCAGGTTTCCGTAGGACTCCACGACCACAATCCGGGCATCCAGATTCCGTTCCTGAATCTCGCGATTCAGATAATAGGCCGCGGACATACCTGTAATTCCCCCGCCAATAATGACGATTGTTTTCAATTTGCTTCCACCTCGATTAGAGAACTGTTTCACATGCTAACTTAATACATGATACCCCAATTGCCTGAGGAGAAACAATAATGGCACGGTACTTTAAGGCGAAAATGTGAAACCCGGCCGCTATGGCCGGGCTTCCTGTTTATTTACGGCCTGCACCCGTATAGATCAGCACGGCATCGCGCAGAAATTCCGCCGTTCCCGGACCGGCTTGGTCGTAATAGGCCTTGAAACGCTCATCAGCCACATACATTTGAACCAAACCCGCATGAGCCTCTCTCGAATATGGGTCCCAGTAAAAAGTTAGCCATTGTTTATGCAAATCGGCTGCCTTTTGAGCGGTGTCTCCGGCGGGGTCGCCGGTGTGCATCCCTTCGGCCAAGGCTGCGAACATCTCCCTCTCCAATCGTTGGACCTCTTCATATTCGGCTTCTGTCATATTTTTTAGCTTGGCATTCGATTTATCGATTGTGGCGTCCCCGTATTTGTTACGGATTTCGGATCCGAATTTCGCTTCGTTCTCGTCGATTAGCTTCTGCTTGAAGCCTTCAAACTTTTCTTGATTCGACATCGTTATTCTCCCTTCTTTCGCGGCCATCGTTTTTTCAACGTTTGCGATTAACGCATCTAGCTGCTTCTTCTTGTCCAGGAGCCGCTCACGGTGTTCGATCAGTGCTTGGGTAGCATCATAGGAAGGATCGGTAAGAATAGACTTTATCTGTTCCAGGGAAAAATCAAGCTCCCGATAAAACAAAATTTGCTGCAACCGGTCCACCTCAGCCTGACCATAGATCCGATACCCGGATGAACTCGTTCTCGCCGGCTTGAGAATGCCGATTTCATCGTAATACCTTAGCGTTCGTGTACTGATCCCCGCCAGACGCCCCAGCTTCTGAACCGTATATTCCATAAGTTCACCTCCCGACAACCCGAGTGTACACCTTGACGTTGCGTCAAGGTCAATAACTAAAATAAATTTACCCTAAACAGTAAAAGATCACACTAAAACGCAGTTCCCGGCGTTCGATGTGGAGATGATGAGCTTTGTTGCTTCAATTTGCTTGGTTGCTCAATTGAGTTTAGCTACACTTTTCGTTCTGATTCCCTAATTCATTCATGCCGTTCCCGTGCGCCAATATTTCTCTGTTGTGTTTAGGTTGCTGTGTTTCAGTTTCTCTGGTGCAACTTGTTACTTCGGTTCGTTCGAGTATTGTTCTCGGATATCCTATCTTACGTTCCCTCGCCTAACGGAAATGAGAGACCTAAAAATACGTAATATTGCAAGTTTGAACTACTAACGAAAAACAGAAGACGTTATTTGCCTTGTTTGAGGTTCAATGCGCAGAATATCTCCGGTTAAGGTCGCTGGTGACCGTTAGATTTCAAAACAGGGGAAAACGTATGAATTAACATCTCTCATGTCCGCTAAAATTCTAAATCTGCTGCATATAAAAATCCCATCCTATTTAAATCAGGATGGGATCAACAACAAATCTGCCTGTATTATCGATTGATTGATGCTTTGCGACGAGACGCGAATCACCAAGCGTAAGCTTGAGGCGCCTCTCCGCCTGGTCCTGGGAAGATTTCGTCGAGTCGTCTCAGTTCGGCCTCTCCAAGCTTGATCTCAACGACGCGCAGTGCGGTCTCCAGTTGTTCCAGCGTCCGCGGTCCGATAATCGGCGCGGTCATAGCCGGGCGCGTCAGCGTCCAGGCCAGTGCGACGTTCGCTTCGCTCTCGCCGAGTTCGCGGCACAGCTGTTCGAAGGCTTCCAACTGGACGCGATGCTGCTCCACGCGCCCCGGGTTGTTAGCCCGCTTCGACCCCGGCACTGGGCGCAGGGCATGCCCACTCAGCAAACCGCCGTCCAGCGGGCTCCAAGCGATGACGCCGATGCCATGCTCCTCGGCGGCCGGCAGCACTTCCAGCTCCGGTAATCTGCAGAGCAGACTGAACTTGTGCTGCTCGGAGATCAGCCCCAGCATGCCCTTTGCCTTTGCCTCATATTGCGCCTTCACCAAGTCGCGCCCGGCAAAGTTGCTTGAGCCGACATAGCCGATTTTACCCTGATACAGCGCAATGTTAAACCCTTCCCAGAGTTCATCCCAAGACACATTCCGGTCCACATGGTGCATTTGATACAGCTCAATGTGGTCAGTTTGCAGACGACGAAGCGATGCTTCCAAATGCCGACGCAATTTATATGACGACAATCCTGCCGCATTGTTCGGCCCGTCGTTCTTGTCGTTCATTTCACCATGAAACTTCGTGGCCAGTACAACCTTTTCCCGGCGCCCACCGCCTTGAGCAAACCATTTGCCGATAATCTCCTCCGTTCTCCCCGCATTCTCGCCCCAGCCATAAATGTTAGCGGTATCAAAGAAATTAATGCCTGCGTCAACGGCCGCATCCATAATTTTGAATGCTTCACTTTCTTCCGTATCCACTCCAAAATTCATCGTTCCCAAACAAAGCTTGCTCACTTTTAATCCTGAACGTCCCAAATAGCTGTATTCCATATGTTGTCACTCCTTATTCTATATGTTGAATAATAACTGCACCTTTCCGGACCCATAATTATTGTTCTCCGGCCGGTCCCCATCTTACTTTTGCCTAATTCCTATTTCCTTTTTTCATCTTCCTCTTTCATACTCTTCTTTCTACTTTCATCTTCCTTCTTACCTGCTCCGTTTCACCCCCTCCCTTCCATCTCGCTTACAATCTGGTATCATAAATTATAGCCTTAAATCTTTTAATCAGGAAGGTAGACGGGAATGAGTTCACCCTTAACACAACGGATTATCAAACTGCTCTGCGGACGCATCTCCTATGAACGCGGCGAAGCGTATCACCGGCAGAAAAAAGTAGGTTTTACACATATCGATCCGGAATCCGGACAATATCAGGCTAACGTGTACGGAACCGATAAATATCGCGTGCACGTGCATATCGATCTCAACGGGGACGTGGATGCGGAATGCAATTGCCCCGCGTTCACTTCATATAATAACTATTGCAATCATATTGCTGCCGTTTTGCTCGGCATACACGAGATGCAGAACGGCTCCTTTTCCCCGGTGCATTCCGTTTCTTTGCTGCATCCGGAAGAGCATCCCAAGTCTGCGTCATTACTTGAGCCAAACCATGACTTTGCAAACGCCGACTCCACCCCCCAACGGGTAAGCGGCTCGACGCGCGACGTCTGGCTTACCCGCGACTTGATGGGCTTGTTCGACTCCAAAGCATCGAAGCGGAGCCGGAGCGAAACTCGTTTCGATTCCCGGATCCGCATACAGGTTGAGTTTTTATTGAAAATTATACCGTTCGGTGCAGGCAGGCATATTTTCGGCATCGAGCTGAAAATCAGAAACAAACGGATTTATACGGTTAAGCAAATCCGCGATTTCCTCGAAGCGTTGGACGCTGGAAGACAGGTGTTCTTTTCCGAGTATTTTACCTATGATCCCGCGTTACACAGCTTTGATCGCATCGACGATGACATCGTCCGCCAACTGATTGCCATCTCACGAAATGAGCGGCTTTACCAGGAGAACCTCGCTCCTCAAAACTTTTCGAGAAGACGATCCGGCAGTGATGAACGGCTGATGCTGATTCCCCCTTATGCTTGGGGACAACTGCTCCCTAAATTACTTGAGGCCGTATCCGTAAAAATAGAACCGAAACACGGTCCGCTTCTGAACTTAAGTCTGTCTGAAGATGCGCTTCCGATCCAGTACTTCTTCGACCAAGCTGAGGAGGAAGGCTACCACTTGGGCATCCGCGGACTCGAATCACTTACGATTCTCGAACCGTACGGACTCGTGCTGGCC
>DJTQ01000272.1:579-23012 GCA_002439285.1 Paenibacillaceae bacterium UBA6304 | reverse complement strand
AGACGACCGGCATACTGCGCAAGGTAAATTCCTTCCGGTTCTGCACGGTGCTCAAGGGTCCATTCGTCAAGGTCTATCCTCCGGTTCGCATCAACCACCGGCTTTCTGCAGGAAATAGAACATTGCTTACTTGTCCCTGTCATCGCATTACCAATATTCACTCTTTCATGTAAGTTCATCATATAGTTCTTCAAGCCGCCATGTCAAATCCATTTTTCGTCCCGGAGAAAAAGTGTTATTATAGTCTCAAGCTTAGGGTTACGATTATTATGTGGGAAAAGGAGCAACGATATGAAAAAAGTGACCAAAGGGCAATGGAATGGTTACGATACGTATATCTTACATAGCCGCGAACTTGAAGTCACACTGCTACCCCGTCTTGGCAACAATGTCATTAGCATATGGGATCATGCCCAGCAACGTGACGTGCTGCGCCGTCCGGAGGAAGACGATCTGGAGTTCTATCTGCAGAAGCCTTATCACTTCGGGGTTCCCCTGTTAATTCCCCCGGGCCGAATCCGCAGAGGACATTTTACGTACGCTGGTCAGGAGTATCAATTCGATCGCAATACGGCAAATGACAATCACATCCATGGACTTCACCGTACTCAGGCGTGGTGTGTCAGCGATATCGACGAGGACGAGGACGGCTGCGCGGTTACCACGGAGTTTATAACGAGCGATGATTCTAACTGGATGCGCCAATTTCCGGTTCCTTTAAAGCTGGAGATGACGCTCCGTTTGCAGGGCTCTTCCTTGAAGCAAACTTTTAGAATAAGCCATTTAGGAGATCGGCCCGCACCTTTCGGTCTGGGACTTCACACTTGGTTCCTCCTTGACGGCGCGCCTGATCAATGGACGTTAAAGCTTCCGGTGGAAGGTATTTATTTATCCGATGAGGAAATCATCACTACCGGGGAAACCGCCCCATTAGGAGAACTCGCGGCGTTAAACAACGGCCTTAATTTAAAAGGCAGAAATTTTGACACGATGTTTAAAATCGGCTCCCAACCTGTCTTGGCTGAATTGATTCGCAGCGATGGCTATGGGTTGCACTATTCCGCCGATCCGGCCTATTTCAAACACTGGGTTCTGTATACAAAAGGCGAAACAGATCAATTCCTCTGCATTGAACCTTATACCTGGTTGCCGGACGCCCCGAATTCAGGACTTCCGGATTCCGAAACCGGGCTGATCGATCTTCAGCCGGGTCAAACGCTGGAACTGAACATAAATCTGGATATGATCTATCCTTCAGAAGAAGTTTAATTACATCATATAGCTCGGAGCCATCTCCCTATCGGGAAGTGGCTCCTTTCTTTTTGTGCGGAGAAATACAATAATTACCACTGCTATAGTTTGTCGATAAGCCGAATATTTTGTCCCTCGAAAACCATACTAACATCACAAAGGCCAAAGGAGGTGACAAACATGGCAGGTCAAAACCAAGGCCGCGGTAGCCGCTCCAACAACCTGGTGGTTCCTCAAGCAACTGCTGCATTGCAACAGTTGAAATTTGAAGCAGCACAAGAGTTGGGCGTGCAAATCCCGCAAGACGGTTACTACGGGAACTACACTTCTCGTGAAACCGGCTCCCTCGGGGGTTATATCACAAAACGTCTGGTACAATTGGCAGAGCAGCAATTGTCGGGTCGTTCGAACCTGTAATTGGTTTTCCCCTATTGCTTAATAGGGAGACAGGCGGTCTGCGCTAGCAGGTCGCCTGTCTTTTACATTATGAGTTCAAGGATTAGGAAGATACGTCTGCATCTTGGTATGTATGGTTAGGATTCTTTCGCGGATAACGCTGGATCATCAGATTGGCCATGTTGTAATTAGATTCCAGGATGGCGTCAACTACAATCATGTCCTGCCTGATTGCAAAATCGTAGCTGATTTCCCCATGGGTCCAGTACTTTTTGTATCTTAATGCTTCAATGGCCATCGTACGAAAAGATTGTCTCTGACTCGCCGATAACCCGGCTTCTTCATCATACATACAGCCATTCCGGCCTGCGATCGGATTATGACGAATCCCGAATTTGCCGATCACGTTATTGCGGATTTGGATGAATACGGTCCCCGATGTCATACCGCCAAGCTCTGTTTCCAACTCTTTAAAAACTATATCCACTTGTCTAGCGAGTGAAAGCTGATCGGTATTCAGCATATTCACCCTCCCTTCCCATATAATTCCCTATTGTCTTAGGGCTTACGTCTCATTATAGGACATACTTATATAACGATCAACAATATACAACAAAAATGGTTATTTATTACTATACAAAATGTGACTTTACCCCCTTACTCTTTCACAATTCAACATAATTGCCATTCTTTCGACATATAAATATTGAACCTCTATTACTTCACTCCCCAGTGCAAAAGTCGGGTGACTATTTTTAACACATCCAACTGTGTGGTAAGCAGCCTTTCTCCCCAAAATCCGTTCATTTTTTTAACAAGTTTATCTTTTTGCGAATTATCCATCTTTTCATACCATTTACGAAGAACAAGTGAATTTTGGTGGCTCTCACGCAGTTTTTTCGTCAATTCGGTATATGTCCCGAGACCGCAAAGCTCTTCAGCCGCGTAAATGCCCGACAATAGCGAAGGAAACTGGCCAAATCCAAACAGCGGCATAATCGTACCCAGGCAATTCCCCGTAAAAAGCGTATTTCCGATTCTAGGCTCTTTACACTGCCCTATAATATAGTTGTTCACTTCAAACCGGTCGGTTACCTTCAAATTTTGTCCCAAATCCGTACTTACGCGTTCAAAGAACATCTTCCATTTCTCATCTGTGCTGCCAGGCACGGGATGCAACTCGTCCGGGAAAGCGATCACGATATTAGCCTCTGTCTTCGAATAAGGAATCAAATATCCATATCCTTTTGGGGCGTAGCGATCATCCAACCAGCACATGACCCGGTACCGCGAAAAATCGCCTTCTACTGTAGCCCCTTTAAGCGTAACCGTAAGCTCAATTTCGAAGTTCTTCATATTGGCTGCATATTCAGCATCGCCTGTCGCCATAATTACATGTGTGTATTCCTTTACCAAATCCTCATAGGTATGTTCCGAATTAAAATGAATGGTTGACGACTTGACCTGGCGGGCAAGCTGACTTTCAAAAGAATTCTCATGCCGGCCGCGTATATTGCAGAATCCCATATGTCCGCTCAACTTCGCTTGTTCATGCTCGGAGTAAATGACAAACTCGCCGATATTCGCGGTCGGATGAAGGTAGATTTGATACTTATCCGCCAAGTACGAGATTTCGTCTCGAACCGGTCGCGAGAACACCGTAAGCAACACCTCCCCGTTAACAAACCTATCCCCGATACTTCCGCGCTTCTCAAAGATATCCGGAGATACTCCCAACTGCTCCAGGCGGATGGCACAAGCCAGTCCCGACAAGCCGGCACCCATAATCGCTACTTTCATGTATTTCCTCCTCCTGATACACCAAGTCCCCTTCCTATTTTGGCCATAGCGTACTATGTCTAAGCCGGGGATGCATAAAAAAACGGCTTGCCTCATCGGCAAACCGCTTCTTTAGATTGACTATCAATAATAATCCGTCACCGAAGGACGGCTGGAGATAATGCCCTCGCTGTCCAGCTTCTTCTTCAGGTAAGATTTGTCCGAGGAAATAAGCAGGCTCGTGACGGCATCCACTACAAACAGAAATGTAATATGATTCGACATCATCGCACTGTTGCTGACCGACATTTTGTCAGGTACGATGATATTCGTTTCCGCGGCTTCGGTGACCGGGGACGAGTCATAACAGGTGATAGCTACCGTCTTTGCTTGGTTCATTTGCGCCGTGGAAACGGCATCGATAATTTCCGGTGTCGCCCCGGAGCGGGTAAACGCGATGACAATGTCCTCCGCCGTGGCTTGGGACGCTGCGATCTTCATCGCCCGGCTGTCATTGCTGGCTTCGGCGTTGATTCCGATCATTGTCAAACGGTTCTTCAAGGCCATAGCCGGCAGAAAGGAATCGAAGATGCCAAATACATGAATGCGTCTGGCCTTCTTCAGCATTTCCGCTACGTTCAGCAGCGCTTCCTCGGAAACCATAGCCGACGTGTTGACGACCAGTTCGTTATAATCGAGGGCCAGTCCATCGATGGGCGTGATTTCGCGGCGTTCTTTTTTCCGCGTCTGCATTTCCCGGTAAAACGTATCCTGGGCAATGGCGATCTTGAAATCGTTGAAGCCCTTGAATCCGATCTTCTTGCAAAACCGGTTGATGCTTGTTTCCGATACGCCGATTTCATTGGCAAGCGCAGTAATTGTATGTTGGCTGATGAATTCGGAATTGTGAATCACAAATTGAGCGATCTGGTTCTCACCATAGGTAAACTTTTGTTTAAGCGAAATGATCTTTGCAATCACCGCGGGTACTTGCGAAGCCATGATATGTCCTCCTGCATTTGCGGAAAAACGTTCTGTAGAAACGTTCTATCGCAATAAACGATTTACTTATTATAGCATATGGAGTCCATTCCCGCCCAAAATTGTTTTCCACTTTTTCACATTTCCCGTAAACTGCTCCATTTTCATCTGGCCTATCTGCATCAAGTAAATATTATCCAGCAGGCTGGGCAAATAAGGTAAGCCGAGAAGTTCTTTGCAAAAGGCATGCGCTGCGATTTCGCTACTCTGCAAAATCGTTGCCGTTCTGCGGAAGGGGCCGATTTTCAGGCATTCCACCGGTTCCAGCAGTTCATTCGTAAATCGTCCGCCGCGATACTCCAGCAAGTGATAGTACTCATGCGCCAGATGGATGTCCACGATTCTGTCAAAGGTAACCGGACCAAGCGCTCCTTCCGCGGCCTCTGCTGCCAGTTGAAGCTGGCGCATGGATTCCCGGTATACGGTAATCTTCGGCACCTTTCCGCTCCAGTCCAACTGGGCACGAAGCGCGACCTTGAAAGCTCCCGTACCGGGCGATGCCGCCAGGTTAAACTTCACGCCCGCTTCATTAAGAAGCTCACGGATATCGCGGCCTTTCAACCGCTCTGCGGCTTCTCTGCCCATTTCCAATGAACGGGACAGATAGTATCCGTACTTGTCGGGCTCGATTTTATGAAAAACCGGATCCCGTTCCAGTTCGGCCAAAGCCAGCACCTCATCGCTAAGCCCCAGGCCGCGGATCTCGAAGACTTGTTCCTTTTTCCGAACCTCCGCCATGGTCACCCGTCAACTCCCTTCCACTCCCTGCTATTGATACGCTACCGCGAGCCAAACTTCCTCTTCGCCCAGCATTTCCGTCTCCATATCCAAGATGGACAGCAGTTGTTCTTTCGTCTGCATTCCAGTCAAATCAAGCATCTTTTCCCGAAAAAACAAGAATACCTTCGGGATGGTTGCATTCGCGTCCGAATAAATCGTGTGATCATCCAGGAAAGCCACAAAGGCGTCGTGCCGCTGCTTCTTGGCAAACTGTCCGTAATGAACCCCCGCCTGCTTGAACCGGACTACTCCCTCCCTGTCGACCACGCTGACGGAGGTGCGTTTTTTCTTCAGCAGACCAAAAAAGGATTTGCGGATTTGTTCGCTGGCGAACAAATGCCAGCGGCCCGTTTGGACAGCAAGGACCATTGATTCCAGCGGCGCATCCACGGAGCTTGCGGCAATTTGCCGCATTTCTTCTTCCGTTAAGGCTGCCTGTCCCAAATCCTTGGACCGGAGCTCCGTTGAGCCGGTAGCGATCGCGCGTAAAATATTCTTCTGGTTATCAATCTCTATTGTAATTTCTACGGTTTCTTCGCTGGCGCCGGATTGGACGATCTTATCCATCACATCGCTGCGAATTCGCTTAATATCCACGTCGGTCGGGTTGATGACCGTTCGTTCGATCTGCTCCTTAACCATCGCCAGAGCTACCCCGATCGTCGAGATATACGGTGCATTCTGGGCGATTTGCCATTTCATCCGCTCTTTCTCGGCCATGGCAGGTATCAGGACGGCCCCGCTGCCGCCTCCGCCGACCAGAGTGACAAATGAACGATCCAGCTCATAATCGGTAATCATCTCATTGACTGTCTTCATCGTCTTCTCGATAGCGATGTCCATTACCTGGCGGGCCGCCGACTCTCCGGAAATTCCCAAGTGCGCGCCCAGAGCATCCCATGCCAATTCCGCGCTTTGCTTGCCGGAGTACGCATAGTCCCCTTCCGGTACGTAGCCAAGTAGGTTGGCCGCCCCTGCCAGCGTAAATGAAAATTCGCTACCGCTGTCTCCTCGAGCAATCGCGTACTCGGGGGCATCACCTTCGCGCGGACTGATGAACAGAACCTGCGCATTCTTCAATTCACCCGGATCCGCAAAACATTCATAGGCCTTCCCGGCAATATGGGCGCTCCGCGGGCCGACGTCGACGATCTTGCCGCCCGCCACGCGGATCATACTGCCTCCTGCTATGCCCAAGGTCCGGACATCCAGGGATTGCAGGTAAGTACGGTGTCCACCAACCTGCGCATTCTGGATCATAACCTTGCCGTTTTTGATGACCGAGATGTCCACACTCGTTCCGCCTACTTCAAAAAAGATGCCGTCGGATATTTTCTCGTACATCAGCGCTCCCGCCACACCGGCAGCTAACCCTGACAACATGGTCAAAATCGGGCGTTTCCGCACCTCGTCGATGCTCATTACCCCGCCGTCGCAGCGCATGATCATCAGCTGCGACGGAATGTTCGCATTCTTGACCGATTTCTCGGTCATATTGGCCGTCTCCATCATCTTGGGAATCAGACTGGCGTTGATTACTGCCGTCCGGGTCCGCGTCCGCAGGCCGTACAACTGGGAGATTTCATGTCCGCCGGTAGCGAACACGCCGCGCCGGTTCGCCGCTTCGACGACGCGCAGTTCACTCGTCGGATCATCCACGCTGTAGGCCTCCGAAGCGACGATGACCTCCGCCCCTTGGGCAAGCAACTCCTGCAATCCTTGCTCGACGGCTTCATCCTTCAAATTTTTGGAGTCCAGATACGTATGGTAGGTCTGCAGGTTCTTGCCCGGCGCGAGTTCGATCTGTCCGGGATTGGATTCGCCGCGCGCACTTAATCCGTCCATCCCCGCTCCCATGCCGAGGATGCCGACTCTGGCGACATCCCCTTCCAATAGAGCGTTGGTCGCCTGCGTCGTTCCATGGGCGATGAAGGCCACATCCTCCGGGGCGATTCCTTTGCTCTCCAAAATACTTTGAAGGATCTGCACAATTCCTTTTGCTACGCCATCCTCATCATGATGAGTGGTCGGAATTTTCATTTTTTCGATAATTTCAAACGTTTCATTATCCAGTACGACCGCATCCGTAAACGTACCGCCGACATCGATGCCGACTCTTACTTTTCGACCCATTTCGTAGCTCCCTCCTATCTCTATATCCACGGTGTCCTCATTTTAAAATACTACGAACGCGCCCCACATCATGGAAATCAGTACGGCAACGACCATCCACGGCAAAGTCCGTTTTAAAATATCGTTAATGTCACTCTTCGTAAAATCTGCCACCCAAACGTTGTGAGAGTTGGTCGGATCGGATACAGCCTGCACATTACTGACCACTCGCAGCGCCAACATAGCCGCGATCGGCGTCATGCCCGCTCCCACGAACAGGGCGGCTATCCCGCTTCCCAGGCCCCACACGTTAAGCGGACCGCGGTAAATCGCCAGCGGAGACAAAATGGTAAAGAACAGGATGTACATCAGCGGGCTATTCGGCAGTACCGATTCGATCACCGGCGAAATGATCGCCGTAACTTGAGGCGCCATAACTGCGTTGACCAGCATACCGATCCCGATCATCAGCCCCAAGGCCCCGGCCACATCCTGAATTCCCTCCACCAAGGAGCTGGAGAGCACATGCACCGGACGCTTTGGCCAGGAGAGCAACAACGTGGCAACCGCACCGATAATAACGGCAGGCACGATATCCATTTTAAAGACGAATACCATAATTACAGGAACCAATGGGCTGATCAAAGCGATTGTCGGAACTTTTCGGCCTTCCGAGGACGGAGAGGTAGCCGGCATAGCCCATGCTTTGCGTCCGCGTCCATCGCGGCGAGCATAAAACACAATCATGATCATACTAATTACGATAAGCGGCAACGCTGCAATCAGTGTATAGTCGGCGATAGTGGAAACCGGCAGCCCCATAACATCCACGTAAACCGCCCAGTTGGAGACGTTAAACAGCACCCCGACGCCTACGGAAGACAACAGAACGACGGAGGCCAGAAATTGGCTGATTCCGGCGGTTAGCATAATTGGAATAATGATTGTTCCTACGAGAATAACCATTCCAAGGCCGCTAGCTGCGGAAAAAATCACCGATGCCGTAATGAAGAACAACAGTGCGATTAGCACCGGCTTATCACCCGCCAGTTCGGCGGCTTTGCGGATAATGGCCTTGGTGACCCCGACTTTATTCAGGATCTGACCAAACCAGGCGCCGAAGATCAGCCCGGCGATCGCCGTGGACAGCCGCATGGACCCTTGGGCAAGAATCGTCCCGCTCAATGTGGCCGTCTCGGGATTACCGGAAGACCAAGGAACGCCCGCGATCAATGCAAACAAAATCGCCATGCTCGGCAGAGCCAGAATCGTCGGCAGCTTCCGTGTCATCATCAGCGCCGAAAACCCAAGAAATACGACTAAAATGCCAATTGCCTGTACCCACATCATTGAACTCATGGTTCAATCCCCTTTACCATTCAAATTAAGAACTGTATAAGTTTCAACTTAAACCTCCAGGTACGCACCTTGCTTCTTCAATTCGCTTTGTACCCGGGGCACGTCGACCTGCTGAACATCCAGGTTTTGCAGAGCCGCCTGTGCGGCAGCAACCCCGCCAGCATGCCCGATGGCGCCGGTAGTCGGCGTTGTTCTGACGGCGGCCTGAGCTTCGAACGTAGCGGACAGACAGCGCCCGATGACGATGACATTTTTGAGCGTAGGCGTAATCAGGCAACGATAGGGAATGCTGTACATGCCGCCCCATTCCAGCTTCTCATGCTTCGTTCCTTCGCCGTCCGGACTGTGAATGTCGATCGGATATCCCGAGTGGGCAATCGTATCCTCGAACTTCGTCTGCGACAGAATATCTTCTGCCGTTAACGTATAGAGTCCGATAATCTGTCGCGAGCCGCGCACACCGATGGAAGGTCCGGTATTTTCCACGATAGCGTTTTCAAAACCGGGGACGTACTTTTTCATGAAACGCTCCAATTCCCTGCATTGCTTACGCCCTTCCGTCTCCGCTCGGCTAAGGCTCCACGCATCCGTACCGTCATGCCCGAGAATCCGCGTAGTATTCATGATGACTTCGCCCGGCGTATTCGTTTCGAAGAACAGAATATCCTCTCGCGGAATGGAAATCTCGCCGTTCTCCTTAGCTTTCTTAAACAGACTGACGAAGCCGGCAGTCGACAACCGCGGGGCTTTCTCAATGATCGAAGTGTCGCCATGGTAGAGAGGAAAATCCTCCGGATGGGCATGAATATAAGCCTTCACCTTAGCGATATCGACATTGATCATCTTCATCTTCAAAGTCATCGGCTGGGTTGCCCCGTCGCTTTCGCGTCCTTTTGTAAAATCCGCCCCCGCTCGCACGGACAGGTCACCGTCCCCCGTAGCGTCTATGAAGACTTTGGCGGACAGCTTGCTTAACCCGGACTTATTACAAACCGTAATCCCGGTAATCCGCTGGTCCTCCGTTTGCACTTCTGCCAGCATGGAGTGATACAGGATCTGTCCCCCGTTCTCGAGGATCATGGATTCCAGTTCAACCTTCATGGCCTCCGCATCGAACGGAGTCACCGAGTACGTAAATCCGACTGTATCAAAAATATGCCCCGGCGATTTGTCTATCCTCTTGAGTCTCTCGATCAGTTCGTCGGTCAATCCTTGAATAGCCTGCTTCTCCCCGGCATGAAAAGTCATCATCGGACCGACTCCATTAGCGGTCAAGGTTCCGCCGAGATAGCCCTGAGATTCCACAATCAGCGTCTTCGCGCCTGATTTGGCAGCCGCCACTGCGGCCATCGTACCGGAGATACCGCCGCCCATCACTATGACATCAAACGACTCCATCCTGAAATTCCTCCTTCGTATATGGTTTGACTGTTTCTTGTGTTCTAAATTAGCAGAATCGAACGAACTTGTAAATGATTATGTTTATTATTTTCTAAATATCCGTTAAATTAGAAAATAATTTTCTTTACATGTTAGGTTTATGATTTTATACTATGAATCATCCGGATGTATGCGCTTTATATTTAAAAGATGCAGACATTAAAGCCCAAAAAACCGACAAGTAAACTCCTTGTCGGCCTTTTGGATCAATCTAATATTGTTAAAGTATCGTATGCGAATTTTATTTGGTCTATTTGGTCAGTTCCAGGAACTGCTTCACGTCATCCACTACGACGGACATGGCTTCTCTCCAGAAGTCCGGCTTTGTCAAATCCACGTTCAGATGTTTGGCCGCCAACTCTTCAACGGTCATCCGGCCGGTATCCATCAACAGCGCGTCATACTTCTCGGCAAAACCCGCCCCTTCGCGAACGGCGAGCGCATAAATTCCGGTACTGAACATGTAACCGAACGTATACGGGAAGTTGTAGAACGGGACGTCCGTGATGTAAAAGTGCAGCTTAGAAGCCCAAAAATGAGGATGATATTCCCCTAACGCTCCACGGAACGCTTCCTGCTGGGCTTCTTCCATTAAAGTGCACAGTTCCGAAGCATCCAGCATGCCTTGTTTGCGCTTCTCATAGAACCGGGTTTCAAACAGGAAACGGGCATGAATATTCATAAAGAAGGCAATACCGCTCTGAATCTTATCTGCCAAAAGGCTGATCTTTTCTTGTTCGCTTGTTGCATTCCGGACCAAGGCATCCGCAACAATCATCTCGGCAAAAGTGGATGCCGTTTCGGCCACGTTCATCGCATAGTCCTGATTAAATTGTGGAAGATCATCCATCAAATATTGATGATAGGCATGTCCAAGCTCATGAGCCAGCGTCGCCATATTCGAGACGGTTCCCCCGAAAGTCATGAATATCCGGGTCTCTTTACTTACCGGCAAGGAAATACAGAAACCGCCCGGACGTTTACCGGGACGATCCTCCGCTTCGATCCAGCGCTGGTTAAAGGCCTGTACCGCAAAATCTGCGAGTTTCGGACTGAAGTTGCGGAACTGTTTAACGATTTCCTCCGCGGCTTGGTCATAGGTGATTTTGCCCGCGACTTCACCAAGCGGGGCGTCCACATCGCTCCAGTTCAGCTTTTCCAGACCGAGCAGCTTCGCTTTCCGCTCCAAATAGGAGACGAAGATTGGCTTACTTTCTTCAATAACCTGCCACATCGTATCCAGCGTCTCACGTGACATCCGGTTGATATCAAGCGGCTCTTTAAGGACGTCTTCCCAGCCGCGCTTTTCGTACATTTTCAACCGGAACCCGGCGAGCCGGTTCAAGCTGTCCGCAGCATAATCGGCAACCCCGCTCCAAGCCTCTTCCCATTTAATAAAGGTCGTATCCCGAACGCTCCGGTCAGGATCGTCGAGTCTGTTTGCCGCCTGGCCGACAGACAGCGTCGTGGTCTCCCCTTTGTCATCGGTGTAGGGGACACCTACTTTGGCCACGATCGTATCATAATGTTGGCCCCAGCCATGATAACCGTCCACGGCAAGATCCGAGGCCAAACTTTCCAATTCAGGGGACAATTTTTCTTTGGCTGCATGGCGCTTTTCACTTAATACAAAAGAGACCGGCGAAATTTCAGACCGCCCCATCCACGCTTCCCACACGGAGTCCTCCGTCATCCGCAACACATTTTGAAACAGAGTCATCACATTTGCGTACGCCGCCCGGAGTGCAGTAACTTTAGCTACAAGCTGCACTGCCTTTTTGTCACGCTGATCTTGTGCCGTTAAACAATCCACAAAGCTCGTTGCCTCTACCAAACGGGCTGACGCGCTCTGCATGCCTTCGATCACATCGTCGAAACGGGCCGTATCCTCTATACCTTTGGGAGCCTCGGCCCCTTTCAGTCTCTCATTCAGTTGGGAAAGGTCCTCTTCGATCCGGGCAAGGAAGGATCTGAAATCCGCAGAGGAAGACCCTCCCGCAAAGATCGATTCAAGCTCCCATGTCGGCGTAACCGGGTTCATTAGTTGTTTCATCGCTATTTTCATCCTTTCGCGTCCACCGTATTGATCCTGGGTAGAATAAAAGTGTATAACTATAAGTACATCATTACCCAATCAAGCTGTTTAACAGCAGGGCATATACTTAGCAAGACATTAGGAGGGAATTATATTATGAAGCCATTGCAAATTTCACCGGACACCGCAATTAAGCTGGCTGCCGAACTGAAGGTGCCGATCGAGCATCTTATGCATATGCCGCAACATATATTACTGCAAAAAATCGCGGAGCTTGCGAAACGGGAAGCCTCGGGCCAGCAAGCCGACAAACCGGATCAGCCATCATGATACCTTTTGAGAAGACACTGCCTTACGATATCCTTATGAAAGATGTCTATGTACTCGAATGCCCGTTTTGCAAAAAAGACAATGTCCTGCTTCCTCTGAAGCCGCGCGATATCGTTCATGTCCACGAAGGCAAAAAGAAACTGCTTATCTTTCCCTGCTGCGGAAACAAAGTCATGCTCTTGGACAGCGATTCGGACTATTTGCTGACGGACACCGTTTTACGGTAAGAAATTTAAACAGCGGGGTTATATTAACCCCGCATTTCTTCAGGCAATTCCTGTCCCCCGTTCAGCATTTCCTCACGCAGCACAGCCCATTGCTCCCGGCAAGCACGAATCATAGCAGCATCCATAATCCGTTTATCATTGATAACGCGCGAGAACCATTTCACCGCATCATTATTATTTCCCGTCCGGCGATGAAGTTCGCCGATCAGGTACATCAGGCGGGCATCGCTGCCATGCATATCCTCAGTTTCATAAACTCGAATATAGGAGTCCAGGGAATATTTTAAAAACCGTTGCTCTTGCTCTTTATTATCCTGATAACGATACAACCAGGCGATATGATGCAATAGGCTAGCGATGATCCGATCCTTCTCCCCGATCGTTTGAGCGCACAACAAGCCCAACTTATAAGTTTCAAGGGCCGTGTTCCAATCCCGGTATCCGCTGAAGTCGCGTTGGACGTAGCGATTTCCGATATCTTCCTGGAACTTTTTCCGCTGTAAGTCATTGATCTTGGGATTGAAGTTCTCGGTCGACGCGAATCCGCAGGATGGACAAATCCGCACTACATAATAATCCGGATTCTCCGACCGGTAATATCCGCAGAAATCCGTATCCGTTCGTGTAGCCCGTTTAAAGCTTTGGCGCACACGCGAGGTTGAGAAAACGGCCTCACAATTACTGCATGTTACTTTGATTTGATAAAGAGGTTCTAATTGTTCTAAATCCACTGGGGTAACTTCCTTCCGTATCGGTCTTAATTAAGTAAGTTTTACTCTTCGGTTGTATTAACAAAATGAAAAGCAGGGCCCGACAATCGTTTAAGCACCAATTCACGCAATTGCTCCTCGATTCCAATCTCCGTCAGAGCTGCGCTCATGCATCCAAGCCAGGCGTCCGCCCGTTCCGGAGTGACCGGGAAAGGAAGATGGCGCGCCCGCATCATCGGATGACCATATGCATCAGAGTACAAGGAGGGCCCTCCGAAAAATTGCGACAGAAACATATATTGTTTCTCCATCACCGGGTAAATATCTTCAGGAAAAAGCGGCCCGAGCAGCGGATTCTCCTGCACTTTCGGATAGAATGCCTCGACCAGCCGCCGGATCGTCTCGGCTCCGCCCAAATTATCATAAATACTTAGACTTGGATTCAATATATCTCCATCTTTCATGCGAATTATAAAAGCAAACTTCTTCCTGTTCCTATTATAGCAAACTTTTGGCAAAAAAAATAAAAGCTCCGAGACGGAACTTTTACGTATTAGTGACCTCTTGAGCAGAGGAATGTCTAGTAGCTGCGCCAATCCTCTTCACCGGAACGGACTAGAGAGGCGCGAATGACATATACAAAAGCGCATACGAGAAGACCGGCGACAAAGCTCATATTCAACACTCCATCCATGAAATACTTATAGCCACATTTTAACATAATGAAACGAAAAATACAGCCTATTTTTGAAATCGCTTTCTTTGTTTTTTTGTGCTGTTTGTCCCTCCGGGTTCATACACTTCACTAAGATCCTTGTGGAGGCGTTACTTATGAATCTTAAGCGATGGAGCACCCTGTTCCTGCTCGCTGCGGCGCTGACTATGGCGCTTCTTATGCTCGCGTTCCCGCGTGCTTCGTGGGATGCCGGAATAAGAGGGCTCGCCATTTGGTGGGACGTGCTGTTTCCGTCCCTATTTCCATTCTTCGTTATCTCCGAAGTCATGCTCGGCTTCGGAATCGTACATTTCCTCGGCAAGCTGCTGGATCCGCTGATGAAGCCGCTATTTCGCATTCCCGGGAGCGGGGGGTTTGTGGCAGCCATGGGCTTCGCTTCCGGGTATCCCGTTAGCGCCAAGCTGGCTACTAAGTTAAGAGAACAACGGCTAGTAAGCCGTGAAGAAGGGGAACGTCTCGTTGCTTTCACCACTTCTTCAGACCCCATTTTTCTGATCGGTGCCGTATCCGTCGGTTTCTTCGGCAACCCCAAACTGGCTGGCATCCTTGCAATCGCCCATTACGGAAGCGCGCTGCTGGTCGGAGTGCTTATGCGATTTTACGGATCCAAGGAAGAAGCCAGCTCCAAGGACGGCTCCTCTTCAACGGGGAGATCCGTCCCTAAATTCAGTTTCCGAACCGCGCTCAAAGCCATGCATGAAGCAAGAATGCAGGATGGACGCAGCCTTGGAGAATTGCTCAAGCAAGCCGTCAGTTCCTCCCTGCAACTCATGACCGTCGTCGGCGGACTGGTCGTCTTTTTCTCCGTCGTTTTGGAGGTATTGACGGCCTCTCATGTCATGAGCGTTTTATATTCCGGGGTCCGGTTGCTGCTCCCGGCTATCTCCTTGCCTTCCGAGCTCGCCGAGCCGCTAGTCGGCGGGCTGTTCGAGGTGACGCTTGGCGCCAAAGCTGCGGCGGCTCCCGCCGGGGTCCCGCTTATGTTCAAAGCCGCGGCCGCTGCTTTTATTCTGTCCTGGGGCGGGCTTTCGGTCCATGCTCAAGTAGCCAGCATCTTGAACGGAGCGGATCTTCGTTATTTTCCTTTCCTTATCGCCCGCCTGGTTCATGCCCTTTTGTCCGCCATTCTCCTTCTTATGATATGGAATCCTTTGATGGGCCATCTCCCTGTCTTGTTTCAATTACCGCCAGAGACAGACGTATTGTTGCCCGGATGGGAAGGCGTTCCGAAAATGATATTACTCATGATTGTATTCGTCGCCTTCCTCGTTATTGTCTCGCTGCTTGCCGGAATCATTCATTGGATTGCGTCTGCGCTGGGGAAGCAGGCAGCAAAATGAAACGTTGTGTTCTGTTTCGGAATTGATTATGATCGTTACAAAAGGAAAAAAAAAGGAGTCTGTCATCTTGAGATATTACGTTCTGGACCGCGGAGATCAATTGTCGGTTGACTTAAGCGAATCCTTCCACAAAATGGCATCGGAGCATGGATTGCAATTGGATGCCGAATCTCCGGATATCGTCGTTTCGATCGGCGGCGACGGGACAATGCTTCATGCCTTCCATACTTTCATCGACCGGATTCCTTCGATTGCCTTTGTTGGTGTTCATACCGGCCATCTCGGTTTCTATGCCGACTGGAAGGCGGATGAAATTCCCGAATTGATTCGGATGATGAGCAGCCACGAAGATGAAGGGAAGCTGAAGCCCCGTATTGTCCGATATCCCCTCGCGGATTTGGAAATCCGTAAGAAGTCGGGCACTTCATCTTATATATGCCTGAATGAATTTACGCTTAAAAGCGTTGACGGGACCGTTGTAGCCCAGTTGGATATTAACGATCAATTATTCGAGATGTTTCGCGGCGACGGGATTTGCGTATCGACCCCTTCCGGCAGCACGGCATATAACAAGAGTTTGGGAGGAGCCTTGATCCACCCTTCTATCGAAGCCTTGCAAATTTCGGAGATCGCCTCGATCAATAACCGCGTGTTCCGAACGATGGGGTCTGCCCTGGTACTTCCGAAACATCACCATTGCGACATTTATTCCAGAAAAGATCAGAACTTGCTGCTTACCATTGACCACATTAATTTACCCATGGATGATCTGATTTCCGTACGCTGCCAAGTGGCCGCACAGAAAATCAGCTTCGTGCGTTATCGGCCCTTCCCTTTTTGGAACCGGGTCCGGAACGCTTTCTTGGGATAATACTTCTATTAGTAAAGGACAATCATCTTATGAAATTGAATTTGAACAAGCTATACCGCAAAGCCCTCATTCCCATGCTGGCGATTCCGTTGCTCGGCCTTCCGCAAGCGGCAGATGCTGCCGCTGAAAGCACGAACGCCACCGAAACGGCAGGCCAGGTCTCCGAGATGGAAGTACTCCAGGAAGTGCTCGATTATTTGGATGCGTATAATATTGAGGGTGCCGACAGAGATCTGTTTCTCGAGAATGCCATCCGGGGAATGGTGTACACGCTGGATGATCCTTACAGCGATTACTACACCGCTGAGGAATTAGAGGAATTTGAAGACAGTGTTAATCAGGAGTTTGTCGGTATTGGAGTCACCCTTCGGTTTACCGGAAGCAAACTGTACATCACCGATGTACTCCCTGGTTCTCCGGCGGGTTCTGCGGGATTGAAGAAAGGCGATATCATCGCCAAAGTGGATGGGGAAGCGGTTATATCCGGCGATGACATCATCCGTATCCAGGGTGAAGAGAACACGAAGGTGCTTCTGAACATTATCCGCGGCACCCAGAACATGGCCATCCCGGTCAACCGGTCTCATTTCTCACTTCCTTCCGTAACGGGAAGCTACATCCCGTCGGGCAGAATCGGCTATATTGCCTTATCCTCCTTCTCCGAGAATGCGGACAAGGAATTTGCCGCCGAATTGGACAAGCTCCGCGAGGCAGGGATGAGATCCATGGTGCTGGACCTCCGGGACAATCTTGGCGGGTACGTGGATACGGCGGCCGAGATCGTCAAGTATTTTATGAAGAGCGGAACATTAATGTATACGGCAGGACAAAGTGATAATCTCGAAGCAGTGACCATTTCGGGTGGACAAGACATCGATATGCCGGTCGTCATTTTGACGAATGAAATGACTGCCAGCGCCTCCGAAATATTGACCGGTGCCCTGCATGATAACGGAATCGCCACGGTTGTAGGAACCCAAACTTACGGCAAGGCCCGGATTCAAAACGTGTTTACGCTCTCCAACGGCAGTTCCCTGAAACTCACGGTTCAGCGATACCTGACTCCAAACCGGGAAGATTTCAATCATGTCGGCCTGAAGCCGGACATTGAAGTGAAGAACAATGCTACAGCGCAATTAATTACGGGGATGTACAAAGCGGGAGCAAGAAACATTAAACTTCGCGGAAATGCTTCTTCCCTAAGCATTAACGACGTAGCTTTCAGCGGATATGTAGATACACTGCAAAGCGGTGACAAAACCTATGTCCCTTCCCGCATTCTCTCGGCACTGATCCAAGGGGACATAGCGTGGAGTGCTTCGACCCAGAAATTGACCGTCACGGACCGCAACGGTAACAAGGCTGGTTTTACGATCGCAGCAAAAACCGCCAAGCTGGTGGACGGTGAAACTTATGTCGAGATCCATGCATTTCAGAAGAAGTTCCCGGGCATCAAGTGGACCTATAAGCAGGGGACGATCCAATTATCCAAATAAGCTTATCGCAATTATAGACGTATAATCGTACAAGGAAGAACCTGAGGCCCCCGGCCTCAGGTTCTTCTTGGTTTCCTCTATTGATTCAATTGGCATCGGCTTGCATTCAGCTTCAGTATTCAGCTTCAGTATTCAGCATTCGGCTTTCAGCATCCATACCCCCTTTCGCATTCTGCATCCCTTCAACGTATCCCTGTCCGCATTCGCATCTCCACCCGCATCAGAATTTCTAACGGACATGAGAGCTCTTAAACAACCCAAAAGACTGACTTTGGTGCGCTAACGGACATGAGAGGCTTTATTCCTCTCTATTTGCTTCAAAAGACGGATTTTCCCCAGCAATAAAGGCCCTGATGTCCGTTAAATTTCAAAATCGTTTGTATACTCGGATTTAACGGCCATCATGTCCGTTACCGTAGCCGCACAACAAAAACGGCTCCCGATCAAGCTTCGGGAACCGTTTTTTCTTCGTCTGCGGGCTGTTTTGCCGGAGGGACATGTTCTTTGGTGCTTTCTTTGACTTTTTGAAGCACGAAATATTTGCAGCCGAAATTGCAATATTCGTTGATATAATCGGTTATGCCGGAAAAGGCCGTGTCCCGATTCGCTTTCGGATGATTGTCGCGTAAGAAGCCTTTTAAACGCAACTTCTCGTATCCCCAGTCTCCGATAATATAATCGTACCGGTCCAGCACTTCACTGTATCTTTGCTTAAATGCCTCCAAGTCCCAGGCATCCTTGTAATTCTGTATCAATTCATAGTTTTTGCCGCCGATTTGAATCAATCGCGATTCCTCCTTCGCCGCTAGATGGAAGCGGGCGCACCTTCTTTATGGCTCTTCGCCGATTTAACCTGCTCATGAGCATGATAGGAGCTGCGGACAAGCGGTCCTGACTCCACATGACTAAAGCCGCGCTTCAAGCCTTCTTGTTTCAGCTCCGCAAACTGTTCCGGAGTATAGTACTTCTCCACTTGCAGATGCTGCGGGGAAGGCTGCAAATATTGGCCGATCGTCAGTATATCGCAATCCACAGCCCTAAGATCATCCATCGCCTGCAAAATTTCATCCCATTCTTCGCCCACTCCAAGCATGATGCTTGATTTCGTTGGGATCGCCGGCTTCATGGCCTTGGCACGTTGCAACAACTCGAGGGAACGGCGATATTTTGCTTTCGCCCGAACCCGGTCCGACATCCGTTCCACCGTTTCAATATTGTGGTTCAAAATATCGGGTTTGGCTTCCATTACAATTTGAAGCGACTCTTCATTTCCGAGGAAATCAGGAATCAGCACTTCCACAGAGCATAGCGGCAACCGTCCGCGAATAGCGTGGATTGTTTCCGCAAAGATCCGCGCCCCTCCGTCATTTAGATCATCCCTCGCCACGCTCGTTACTACACAGTGCTGCAAATTCATATTTTCAGCCGCCTCGGCTACCCGCTTCGGTTCCTCCAGATCAAGCTCGGTCGGCATCCCGGTATTCACCGCACAAAAGCGGCAAGCACGGGTACAGGTTTCGCCAAGAATCATAAAGGTGGCCGTACGGTTAGCCCAGCATTCGTATATATTCGGACACCGCGCTTCTTCACAGACGGTATGTAAAGTTTTGGAACGCATCATATTCTTAATGTCCTGGTAATTATCTCCGGTGGTCAGCTTAATTCGAATCCAGTCCGGTTTAGGCTCGTTCACGGGTTTTGACAAGTCTGGAAACCTTCCTTCTTGTGGAATAAGCTATAGCGCCATTTATTATATCATGAATCAGCTGGAAATACCTACATTAAGCATCGATTTCATAATTCCCGTGTATCCTCCTAATTATGAAACACACTCTAGAAATGGAATAAAAACACAGACTTTGCATCAACCTAAGTGACAGCCATCCCAACCAAAGGAGGAGATCTTCCTTGAGATCTTTTGTATATTCCGGCGGTAAAATCATTCGCAGCCTCATTTGCGTAATGGTGCTTACCTCGCTGTCGACGGTCCCCGGTTTTGGTGCCGCTGCCGCAAAAGCCCCCGGAACACCGGCAGCATCCGCCGGCAAGAGCATCCACGAATTAAGGCAGAGCCTATATCAAGAAACCGGAATGCTGACACAGATTCCCTGGTACTGGCTCGCAGCAATAGATCAATATGAACGTACGATCACTCCGCGAAAAAAGATCGAGTCCGCAAAAAATCGGCTTACGGGTCTTAATATTAAAGGTGCGGTCTGGGCTGGACCGCTTAATCCTAATCCGAAAGATACCGTTCCTGCGACGATCGGATTGTTCGGCGGTCTCGGCAAAGACGCTACCGCCGACGGTGCTGCGGATCCGGCCAACGATCGGGATGCCTTGTTCACGCTCGCTACCTACCTTGGCAGCTTTGGTTATGAAGATGAGGATTTCCGCATAGCGTTATGGCGCTATTATCAGAATGACTCCGCGGTGACGCGCATCCGCCAATTCGCAAAAATCTATAAAACCTACGGCCGGGTTAATCTGTTGGATAGCGCATTCCCTCTCCCCGTGAATAGCGTCTACACCTTCCGTGATACTTGGGGCGACCGTCGCGGTTGGGGCGGACTTCGAACCCATGAAGGCACCGATATATTCGCTTCCTACGGGGTTACTGTCCGCAGCGTCTGCTACGGAATCGTCGAGACGAAAGGCTGGAATCCGTATGGTGGCTGGAGAATCGGCATCCGGGATTTGAATAACAGGTACCATTACTATGCGCATCTACAAGGATACGAGAAGAAGATCGAGATCGGCGATATCGTGGAACCCGGTCAAACGATCGGTTGGGTCGGCAGCAGCGGATACGGGCCGCCCGGAACTCAAGGACGATTTCCGCCGCATCTTCATTACGGAATTTACCGGGACACCGGGACGACTGAATGGGCGTTTAATCCTTACCCGCTCCTTAAGCAGTGGGAAAGGGCGGATTTTAAAAAGAAATAACCCTCTGTCCTGCTCCTCATCCAGCTCCAGTTCCTACAAAAAAGACGCCCTGTGCCGGTAAGCGGCACGGGGCATCTTTTATTTATGATCATTGGGCTGCTCTAAGTTCTCGGCATTCTCTGGACTTCCGGTTCCTTTTGTCCCGCTTCCCGTATTCTCCGCGTTATCATCTGTACCGGGCCCGGAGGAATTCATCCCCTCCTGACCGGACTGCCCCCCGGTCTCTTCTTCTTCCTGAACCGAAGGCAGCGCAATATTCGGCGCACCCGACTGCTCTCCCACAGGATTCCCTTTGCCATCATAGTAATACATGGGAACATCCCCTACTACGAGCAGATAAGATACCGGAATCTCCGTCTCCACGGCCTGCGGTTCCATATCAAAGGGTACGACGACAGCAAGTTCCGTGCGTACGCGCAGATACACTTCGACCAGAATGTTATTGATGCCCGCATCCTGCCGTCGGGTGTTTAAATCCACCTTAACGTCGCCTTTCGGCTCGATCTTAATTGGAATCCCCGGTCCGAAGGAAGCAAGAATCGGACTGCCGAGCGCCTGCCCGAGCGGGATGTGCTCCGAAAGCCGGGAAACCTCGTCGAGCGTGGTCCGGACCGTCTGAATTGTATCGGAAGTAATCCGCATATGAGCGGAATAATTCAGCATGAACCCCGAAATCTTCCCTGCATCGTCCGTCTTCCAATCGATCAAGTTTCCAACCTCCTGCTCGTTGGCAACCTGAGAGGTGATCGCATCATTAATGGATTCCGTGGCGATTTGCTTCACCCGGATTTTCGCCAGATGCATGATGGGCTCCTTCATATGGCGCTCCACATATTGAAAAAACTGAAAAATGGCGATAACCGCAATGATCAGGACGATAAGCCAAACCTTCCGTTTGCTTCGCGGGCCTCTTCTCCGGCTTTGCCATCTTCTTCTCCGGCTGCGAAACCCCCTTCTAAACCGCAGCATTCCCTCATCCCCCCTGCTTTGTCCACGGCGGAACTTCTATACAAGTTATGCGGGACGTTGAGAAAAAAGAAGGCCGGGCTATCACAAGCCCCTTTCCTTGATGCTTCTATTTAAGTAATATATGATGCACTTTGGAGGGGACAGCGAATGGACAAGCCAGCAAAAAAGTTAGCAAGAAAAATTGCAAAGGTGGTTTGGAATCTCCATAAGCGGTATCATTCTGAGAGGCTTTGCCCCTTTATGCGTGTTTGGCATTCTGTTCTTCTTCGGGGTATGGTACCACGATAAACTCATGTAGGAAAAAGATTATTGGGCGAGGGATCAGTGCGCAACTAAATCACGAGGATTTGATTATTGAATATCCGACCATTGAGGTATCGACGAGCTTATCTCCTTAGCCTTCAACTTTGCATCAGATCTCGAATAACTGGAAAACCTCCAGCTATTTTTAGCAATATCGTACCTTATAGAAATATAGCTGGAAAACCTCCAGCTATATTAGCCGATTACTCACCTAAAGGAGCGTATCGGGTAAATTAAATGGAGAATTTCCAGCTATTTGTCCGGAAAATATGAAAGTGTGCAAATTAGCTGGAGGAAATCCAGTTAATT
>DJTQ01000272.1:0-301 GCA_002439285.1 Paenibacillaceae bacterium UBA6304 | reverse complement strand
GCTGGAGGAAATCCAGTTAATTCAAATCAGAGCTCATATTCAGGATTAGGCATGAGTTCAAACATAGACTAAGTTATGAGCTCAGACTCGTCTAAGCGAATTACAGCTCAACCGCCTTCAACTTAAACTTCGTGCTGGCATAGTCGCCCTTCAGCTCGGGGATAACGAGACCAAAGTTCATTAACCGGTCGCCCGGCCATACGCCGTCCAGGCCTTCCACGCTATAGTCGAACTCCGGATTGAGGCCTTTGAAACGCAATCTTTTCTCAGGCGGATGCGGTTCGGCCAACACTCTGAAGAA
>DJTQ01000118.1 GCA_002439285.1 Paenibacillaceae bacterium UBA6304 | reverse complement strand
CGTGCAAGCGGCAAAGTCGGCGTCTGCATCGCTACTTCCGGACCGGGAGCAACGAATACCGTGACGGGAATCGCAACAGCCTATATGGATTCGGTTCCGCTCGTCGTCATTACCGGAAATGTAGTCTCGAGCCTGATCGGCACGGATGCATTTCAGGAAGCCGATATTACCGGCATCACGATGCCGATCACAAAACATAGTTATTTGGTCCGGGACGTAGAGGATCTTCCGCGTGTGATCCATGAGGCATTCCATATTGCCAACACCGGTCGTAAAGGTCCTGTACTGATCGATATTCCGAAGGATGTCTCGGCGAACAAAACATTGTTCGAACCATCGCAAAGTATCAACCTACGCGGCTATCATCCAACCGTGATTCCGAACCGGTTGCAGCTCGACAAGCTGGCAACGGCGATTCAGGAAGCGGAACGTCCGGTCATTCTGGCCGGCGGCGGGGTCGTATATTCAGGCGGACACGAAGCTTTACTCGAATTCGTCAATCGGACGGAAATACCGATTACGACGACACTTCTGGGACTCGGGGCATTTCCTAGCGGCCATGAGCTGTGGATGGGAATGCCGGGGATGCACGGAACATATACGGCGAACCAGTCCATACAGAACGCCGATCTCTTGATCAACATCGGCTCCAGATTCGATGACCGGGTAACCGGACGCCTAAACGGTTTTGCTCCGAAAGCAAAAATCGTGCATATCGATATCGATCCTGCGGAAATCGGCAAGAATGTCAAAACCGACATTCCGATTGTCGGGGATGTAAAGACGGTCCTCGAATTGCTCAACCCTTTGGTGGGCCGCGCGGACAAGGCAGACGAATGGAGAGCGCAAATCGGTCAGTCGAAACAAGATAAGCCATTTAAGTACAAGGATTCTGAAACTGTACTCAAACCGCAATGGGTCATCGAACTTTTGAATGATACGACAAACGGAGAAGCAATTGTGACTACGGATGTAGGGCAGCACCAAATGTGGGCAGCCCAGTACTATAAGTTCAATCAACCTCGTTCCTGGATCACCTCGGGGGGGCTCGGAACAATGGGCTTCGGTTTCCCTTCCGCCATCGGTGCCCAAATGGCGCATCCCGAGCGGCTTGTTATTTCGATCAACGGTGACGGCGGCATGCAAATGTGCGCGCAGGAGCTGGCAATTTGCGCAATTAACAAGATTCCTGTTAAAGTCGTCGTGATCAACAATCAAGTGCTGGGGATGGTTCGTCAATGGCAAGAATTGATCTATGAAAACCGCTACAGTCATATTGACTTGGCCGGCAGTCCGGATTTCGTTAAGCTGGCTGAAGCATACGGCGTTAAAGGTTTGCGTGCGACGAACAAGGAGGAAGCCAAGAAGGTATGGCAGGAAGCTTTGGAGACGCCCGGACCGGTACTGGTGGAATTCGTGGTCGATAAAGGCGAGAACGTATACCCGATGGTTACGCAAGGCTCCACCATTGATCAAATGCTGATGGGGGACGATGAACAATGATGAAAAGCCATACAATTGCCGTTTTAGTCAATGACCAACCCGGTGTTTTACAGCGCGTGTCCGGCCTTTTCGGCCGGCGCGGCTTCAACATCGAGAGCATTACGGTTGGCCAGTCCGAAGAAGAAGGGTTGTCGCGGATGGTCATTGTGACCCAAGGCGACGACAAAACGCTGGAACAAATCGAGAAGCAATTGTACAAACTGATCGATGTCATCAAAGTGGTGAACCTTAGCTCCAAGCCGATGGTTGCCCGGGAGCTGGCTTTGATCAAAGTGAAATCCGAACCGGCGGAGCGTCCGGAAATTATGGGCGTGGTTGAGACATTCCGCGCAGCAGTTGTTGATATCGGGACGAACAGCATGATCGTTCAGGTGGTCGGAGATACAGAAAAGATCGATGCCATGATTGAACTTCTTCATCCATACGGAATCCGGGAATTGTCCCGGACTGGAGTTACCGCTATGATTCGGGGCAATGCCTAATTTTTTTCTACTAGGATTTAGCAATTTTCAAACCTGATTCTGCCGGGTTTGGCGGGGAATTGAAAGGATCGAAGTGAAGCGGCGGCGAGGCGCCACGGTCCTTTGAATCACCCGTCAAACAGGCGGAGGGTACCACATCAAATTTGGGACATGCGTTAAGCATACCCGCATATTATGGGAGGGCTTTAGAAATGGCAGTTACTTTGTACTATGAACAAGATGCAGAACTCAGCGTATTAAAAGGAAAAACAATCGCAATCATCGGTTACGGCAGCCAAGGCCACGCCCATGCGCAAAACTTGCGTGAGAGCGGACTTCAAGTCATCATTGGTCTTCGTGAAGGTAAATCCTTCAATAAAGCAAAGGAAGACGGATTTGAAGTTCTGCCTGTAGCGGAAGCTACAAAACGTGCGGATGTTGTCCAAATCCTGATGCCGGATGAAACTCAAGCTTCTGTTTACAACAATGAAATCGCTCCGAACTTGAAAAAGGGAGCAGCTTTGCTGTTTGCTCACGGCTTCAACGTTCACTTCGGTCAAATCGTACCGTCCCCGGACAATGATGTTTTGCTCGTTGCTCCTAAATCGCCGGGCCACATGGTTCGCCGTACTTATGTAGAAGGCTTCGGTGTACCAGGTCTGATTGCAATTCATCAAGATGCTACAGGAAAAGCTAAAGAAATCGGCCTTGCTTATGCCAAAGGGATCGGTTGTACTCGTGCCGGAGTTATCGAAACTTCGTTCCGCGAAGAAACCGAAACTGATTTGTTCGGTGAGCAAGCGGTATTGTGCGGCGGCGTAAGCGCCCTGATCAAAGCCGGATTCGAAACGCTGACTGAAGCGGGTTATGCTCCTGAAATGGCTTACTTTGAGTGCTTGCATGAACTGAAACTGATCGTCGACCTGGTCTATGAAGGTGGTTTGGCAACAATGCGCGATTCCATCTCTAATACAGCGGAATATGGCGATTATGTTACCGGTCCTCGTATAGTTACGGAAGAAACGAAAAAAGCGATGAAAGAAGTGCTGGCCGATATCCAACAAGGCAAATTTGCACGCGACTTCATCTTGGAAAACCAATCAAACCGTGCGTTCCTGACGGCTACACGCCGCAATGAAGCCAATCACCCGATTGAAGTAGTCGGTAAAGAGCTCCGCGGATTGATGCACTGGATCAAAAAGTAATACATTTGACGATACGTCATATGAATGTAGCAAGAGTATTTCCAATGCCTGATAAGCTGCTGCTTTAAGGCGTTGCGGAGCTAAAGAAGATGATAGATTGTTCTACCTTATCCAATGCGGCCATGCCCTGAGCATGTGCTGCATTGGAGGTTTTTATTTGGAACGTTTTAATCAGGGGGTGCAGGTAGAATGCGGAAAATATTTATTTTCGATACAACGCTGAGGGATGGGGAACAGTCGCCGGGAGTGAATCTGAATACCCGCGAGAAACTGGAAATCGCCTATCAGCTTGAGAAGCTGGGCGTTGACCGGATTGAGGCGGGGTTTCCAGCGGCATCGCCCGGAGACCTTTCAGCGGTAAATGCAGTGGCACGCGCCATCAAAAAGTCGACGATCATCGGTTTGTCGCGCTCTCGTATGCAGGATATCGATGCGGTTCGGGAGGCGCTTCAGGGTGCTGAGGATCCTTGCATCCATCTGTTTTTAGCGACCAGTCCGATTCACCGGAAATATAAATTGAAAATGGAGAAGGACCAGGTGATGGAAACGGCCCGAGAGGCCATTCGCTACGCCCGGAAATACTTTTCTAAAATTGAATTTTCCTGTGAAGATGCGGGACGGACAGAGATTGATTTCCTGTGCCAAATGACATCGATGGCGATTCAAGAAGGCGCTTCCGTAGTGAATATCCCCGATACTGTGGGATACTTGTATCCATATGAGTACGGTAATATATTTAAGACGTTGAAAGAACAAGTTCCAGGTATTGAAAAAATTCAACTGAGTGCGCACTGCCATGACGATTTGGGAATGGCAACGGCTAATTCCTTGGCTGCCATCGCGGGCGGGGCCGATCAGATTGAAGGCACGATCAACGGAATCGGTGAACGGGCCGGCAATACGGCATTGGAGGAAGTGGCGCTCGCTCTGGAAACGCGCAGCGATTTCTTTAATGCGAAAACAACGCTTGAGCTGTCCGAAATCGCTCGCACAAGCCGGCTTGTAAGCCGCTTGACCGGTATGGTCGTTCCGGGCAACAAGGCGATCGTAGGCGCTAACGCTTTTGCGCATGAATCCGGTATCCATCAGGACGGCATGCTCAAAGAGAAAACGACATACGAAATTATGTCCCCGGAAACCATTGGTTTGAAAGAAAGTAAGCTGGTGCTGGGCAAGCATTCCGGCCGCCATGCATTCCGCGAGAAGCTGATCGATCTGGGTTACACCCTGGAGGAAGAGCGGTTGAACGAAGCTTTTGCCAAGTTTAAAGCGCTTGCTGACAAGAAGAAGGACGTTACCGATGAGGACCTGCTCGCCATTATGGAAGAGAAGCTTGTCGATACGCCGGAATCTTTCCGGCTGGAGGCAATTTATGTGGCCTATGGCAATGAGTCCACTCCGACCGCCAAGGTTCGTATTGCAACTCTCAACGGCGAGACGCTGGAGGTTGGAGCCGAGGGGAATGGCTCGGTGGACGCGATTTATAATGCGATCGACCGGGCGTCGAACGAGGAAGTCACGCTATCCGATTATTCGATCAAATCGGTAAGCCATGGTAAGGATGCCCAAGGGGAAGTACATGTGGTTCTGACCCAGGATGATGTGTCCGTGCAAGGACGCGGCATAAGCACGGATATTCTCGAGGCAAGCGCGCGTGCTTATGTTGACGCATTGAATAGGCTAATCGAGAAAAAGAAATCGGACCGGGGAATCAAAGCTTGATGATCTAAGCGGTGCTATTAGAATGCGGATTTATGAAGAGGGTGTCCTTCAGCCAACTACGATGACTTTTGGGGCACCCCCTTCATTTTTTTGTCTTCATCCGCGTTCTTCGGCTTATAGATAAAACCTATTAACCTAATAGATTCTATATCTTGGTTTTCTTACTGGGGGATATGTTACAACTAAATAAGAGTCTATTCGAGTGAGCAATTGAGAGAAAGGGAGTTGTAAGGTCATGGCAGAAGTTAAAAAGATCGCGGTTATTGCCGGTGACGGAATCGGGCCGGAAGTTGTTGCGGAAGCGGAAAAAGTATTGAAACGTACGGAGGAATTGTTCGGATACCGCTTTGAAACAGAGCATGCCTTGTTCGGAGGCATCGCTATCGATGAGAAGGGAACGCCGCTACCGCAGGAGACGCTTGAAATTTGCCAGAAGGCAGATGCAGTTCTTCTCGGAGCCGTCGGCGGTCCGAAATGGGACAATAATTCGAAGGAATTGCGTCCTGAAACTGGATTGCTCGGAATCCGCAAGGCGCTCGGCCTGTTCTCCAATCTTCGTCCGGCCGTTGTCTTCGACTGCCTGAAGGATGCTTCGACGTTGAAACCGGAAGTGCTGGAAGGCACGGATCTGATGGTTGTCCGCGAGCTCACCGGAGGCATTTATTTCGGCGAGAAATTCCGTCGCGAAACGGAGAACGGACAGGAAGCGGTTGATACTTGCGCTTACAATGTCAGCGAGGTGGAACGGATCGTTCGCCAGGCTTTTGAAATCGCCCAAAAGCGTCGTAAAAAGTTGGCCTCAGTAGACAAGGCCAATGTACTCGAAACCTCACGTTTATGGCGCGAGGTTGTAATCAAGGTCTCCCCGGAATATCCGGACGTCGAACTGGAGCACGTGTTGGTCGACAACTGCGCAATGCAGCTATTGCGCCGCCCTTCGAGCTTCGATGTCATCGTAACGGAAAATATGTTCGGCGACATCTTGAGCGATGAAGCAGCGATGCTTACCGGCTCGATCGGGATGTTGTCCTCCGCTTCGCTTGGCGAAGGCAGCTTCGGCCTGTACGAGCCTGTGCACGGATCTGCTCCTGATATTGCCGGGCAGAACCTAGCCAACCCGATTGCCACGATCCTCTCGGTAGCTCTGATGTTTCGTATGACGTTCGGATATGCCGATGCGGCGGATACGATTGAACGCGCCGTTTCGGATGTGCTTAATGCAGGACACCGGACCGGCGATATCGCGGTGGACAAGAGCAAAGCGATCGGCACGACAGCTATGGGTGATTTGATCGTTGCCGCGATGGAGAAGCAATAAGTCTGTAAATTGACTTTATTTTTCTCGAATGATACCATTTAAATGTAGTCACGAAGTGTGAATAGATGTTAATGCCCCCTCTAGGCGCAAGCCGTTAGCAGGGGGTTTTTTGACCGCCTCCGGGGAGGATTATTGGTTGGAGGAATTTATAAGCTTGGCCTCGAATAGTAATATGCAATTGACTTTTTAAGAAATTCGAGTTACACGAAGGCTGAATGGGAAAGGGTGATAGGGGATGAGTTTTTGCTGCGGAGCAAGCATGGTAGGCACGAAGGGAACTTTAAAGCATTATCGTACCCAGGTTCATAATGTTCCCCTGCTTTTTTGCCCGGTGTGCCATCGGGTAGAAGTTCATTATAAAGTGGAGAATGAGTACGAGGTTCTGGCGGAATATGCTCATAGCGACGGACTTTCGGAGATCGATTTTCAGGACTTTGTTATGGAAGATGAAGAATCTATCTTCGGCAATTGTGTGAACCGTGAAGATGAGGACCCGCTTGATATCGTTCAAAGTCAAATCGACATGTCGCTCGACCTGTTGACGGTGGCTAAGCAAATCGAAGATACGAAATGGGAAGATGAACTCAAAAAGCGTCTGGCTGTCATGAGTCGGCGGAGAGCGAGACTGCTGCAAAAGAATAGTAAAGAAATGAAATAGCTCCCCGGGTCGGGGAGCTATTACTTTTTTGTGGAGTTGTGCATTTGCGAGGGGATCCCCTTTTTTTCGACAGTATCTCTGATTGACGATATTTGGAAGTGTTTACTATGATTGAAATAGGCCGTTATCTCTATGCCTGGTAATCATCAATCGTTATTTATATACAGGACAAGCTCATGGAATAGGAGACAAGATGGAGAGGTGAGTCTCAGATCAGTTTGAGATGGGGTATAAGCTTTTCGCATGGTGATCATAAGTTGTCGACAGAGGCTGAAAGATCATTCGGAGAATAAGGGGGAACCGACTTGTTGAGCGAATTCCAGGAGACATTGCTCCAATCCGTCAAAGCTTATCAATCGACCCAGCTTGTCAAGAATAAGTACGAAAACGTGCTGCAACATCTTGACAGTGGGATTATGCTGTTTGACAGCGATGGTGTTATGACCTTCATTAATGTACAGATGGCCAGGCTGCTTGAAATCCCGCGTCATTCTCTGATTGGCTGTAATTTGCTCCAGTTGATGCGTCACCCGCATTTAAGCAGATTTAAGAAGAGGAAGATATTACGCCTATACCGGGAAACGATCTTTTACCGCAAAAAAAATCACGAGTTTATCGACGAATACGGCAGGTATTGGCTGACTACGGTTACATACGGAGACCAGATGGATGGTGATTATTTATTCAGCATTAAGGATGTATCCGAATTTAAACAGATTGAACAAACGGCATACCAGAATGACAAGCTGGCTATGCTAGGCAAAATTTCAGCTGCCATCGCGCATGAAATTCGTAATCCGCTCACGGCGATCCGGGGATTCATTCAATTGCTTAGACCACACCTGGTCCAGTTAGGAAGGGATGAATACGCCCGTATTATACTAAATGAGATTGACCGGGCTAACGATATTATTTATGAATTTCTAAATTCCTCGAAACCTTCAGCTCCGCAAAAAGTAGTGATGAGTATCGCATCCCTTCTAAAAGAGGTTGTCCTTTTGACCGAGAGCGAAGCGCTCATGATGGGCTGTGAAATTAATTTGAAGGAAGCCGATGCGGGATTGAAGGTATCCATTGATGCGAAACAGATTAAGCAGGTGTTTCTCAACATGATCAAGAATGCGATGGATGCGATCGAAGAGGTCGGCGGGGAACATACCGGCATGATTGAGATCGATGCCATACCTGACGGAAACTATGTAAATATATCTATCCGGGATAACGGGAACGGAATGGATAAGGCGTTGCTGAGCCGTTTGTTTGATCCGTTCTTTACGACCAAGGAAAAAGGAACTGGCCTGGGATTATCGGTCAGCTACCGGATTATTAAAAATCACAGGGGAAATATAAGCGTCGATAGTGTGAAGGGAATGGGAACTGTTTTTGTGATCTCTCTTCCTTTAGTTCAATAATCAATATAAAGCGGGGCCGTCTTAACGCGTATGCGTCAGGACAGCCCCTTAAAAAATTATAACAAGAATAGACTTTATTTTGACTTAGTGATGGATGATGGTGCCGTAGAGTCGCTGCAGGCGGCGGAACAGGATTTCCGCTGTGAGCAGGATGAGCAGGCACCCTTTTTGCTTTTGCGCAGTCCGCGGTACAGAGCAAAAGTGGCATAAGAGAAAACAACTGTAATAATGATAATGTCAGCCATTAAGAAGGACTCCTTCCTTTACGGTTATCGGTGAACGTAGAGTACTTATGAAAGTCCAATCCATCTTCCTCCTTGATAGATAATCACGGCTACCGTATAAGCGAGGACCAAGGAATATCCAATAGAGAACAGCGTCCATTTCCAGGAGGCGGTTTCTTTGCGCAGGACACCTACGGTAGCAAGGCACGGTGTATATAGAAGAACAAATGCCATGAAGCTGTAAGCTTGCAGCCGTGTAAAAGCCAGCGAGATCTGTTCCTGAAGGCCGGACATATCAGGAACATGATAGATGATGTTCATCGTGGAAACGACGACCTCCTTCGCCATAAATCCGGTCACCAATGCGGCGCCCGACTGCCAAGTTCCAAAACCTACAGGTTCCAATAAGGATGCGAACAGACCGCCGATGGAAGCCAGAAAGCTGTCATCCATATTCGTTGCAATACCGCCAGGGCCGAGATAAGTCAGTAACCAGATGAGGACAGAGCCCCCTAGGATGAATGTGCCGGCTTTACGCAGGAATCCCTTTCCTTTTTCCCAGGTACTGCGGAATAATGTTACTGTCTGCGGCATTCGGTAAGGGGGTAACTCGACCATGAAGAAGGATTTGCTGTCCTTGAACAGAAACCGGGAAAATAGCTTGGCAAGAATCAGAGTAAGCACAATACCCATTACGTAAAGCGATAAAACGATCAAAGCCTGGGACTTCGCAAAGAAAATACCGGCAAATAGCGCGTAAACCGGCAGCCGGGCCGAGCAAGACATCAGGGGGACCAAGAGCATGGTCAGGGTCCGTTCCTTCGGTTGTTCAATGCTTCTCGAAGCCATGACCGCCGGAACATTGCAGCCGAATCCGATAATAAAGGGAATTAGGGCCTTGCCGTTTAAACCGACGATTTCCATTAATTTATCCATCATTACTGTAATACGGGCCATGTACCCCGAATCTTCAATAAATGAAATAATTAGAAACATAATAAAAATTTGCGGCATAAAGACGAGAACCCCACCGACCCCGCCGATGATACCCTCGAGAATAAGGGCATACGTAAAACTTGAGGCCCCTACCGCAGACAGCCCCTGTTCTACGAGGCTGCTGAATGGCCCGGAAATGAAGGAATCGAGCAGATCGGAGAGCGGATTGCCAAGCCAGTCGAAAGTCAGTTTGAAGGTGAGAAACATAAAGGCCAGAAAGATCGGGATTCCCCAAACCGGATGGGCTGCAAATGCATCGATCTTTTCCGTTAAGGTATGCGGTTTCCGGTTGGACTGATCGACACAGGATATGCACATATCATGAATCAATCCTGTACGTACGGAACGAATGTAATCTTGCAGAGATGCCGTAATTCCGTTAATACGAAGCTGCGTTAGGGCATTCTCCTTAATTTCCCGGATAAGCGCCAGAGTACCGGCTGCAAGCGGTAAGGAGTTCATCACCGCCGGATTATCCTCAATGATTTGCAGAGCGACCCAACGCGGGGATAAATGAGCAAAAGAATGCTCCGTGTTTACTTCCCGGGAAATACCGAGAATCGCCTTTTCAATGATCTCTCCGTAATGAATTATAAAACCGGGTGAAGTAACCGTACTGTTTGCTTGGTTCATGCTCGACAGCAGCTCTTTACTTCCAGCACCGGTCCGGGCTACCAAGGGCACAATCTCCGTTTGAAGGCGTTCTGACAATGATTCTATATCGATGGCTAATCCACGTGCCTTTGCAACATCGATCATATTTAATCCGATGATAATGGGTTTGCCGTATTCAAGCAGTTGAACTGTGAGATATAAATTCCGTTCCAGTTGGGAGGCATCGACGATATTGATTAGCAAGGACGGGGATTCGTTGACCAGATATTCGGCGGCGACGCCTTCATCCCGGGATAGAGGATGGAGTGAGTATATTCCAGGAAGGTCGGTGAGGGGGCCGGTTTTATTTTTGAGCTGCCCTACTTTTTTCTCGACGGTTACACCGGACCAGTTTCCTACATATTCGTATGAACTTGTAAGTGTGTTGAACAGGGAGGTTTTGCCCGTATTGGGATTTCCGATTAGCGCAACTCCGCTCATGATACCGACACCTCAATCTTCGCCGCTTCCTTCTGGCGGATACCCAGAAGTTGACCGCCGCATTCAAGCAGAATGGGACCGCCCCACAAACAACAACGTTTGACGGTTATCTTTGAACCTTCTGTTACGCCAAGGTCGGCAAGACGCCGTTTGAGAATGGGATCTATGTTGCCGAACTGGCAAATTGCTCCCGAAATGCCGGGTTGTAAGCCTGATAAACAACAGCTTTGGCATGCCTTCAACGGACAACACTCCTTTAATGAAGATATTTTATTCATTATTTAAGTATGCGTGTGTTTTCATTAGCCGATATTGAGAATCAATCTCATTTAAATTCAATTTAATATATCACGAGAAGGAAAAACTGAACTGTGATAAATATCACTTCTAAAAATGATTATTCATCTTTACTTTTTGTTTTCGCTTCAAGTAAGATGGAAAGTAAAACAGACAGGGAAAGGGATCGGTAGGGATGAAGGAAAATCAGTGTAAGATTGTCGATTGTACGATACGCGACGGAGGTTTGGTCAATAACTGGGATTTCAGTGTGGAGTTCGTGCAGAAATTGTACGCCGGCCTGAATGAGGCGGGCGTAGATTATATGGAAATCGGCTATAAGAATTCGCCCAAGCTCTTAAAGGGAGCAGATCAAGCAGGACCTTGGCGGTTTTTGGACGATGATTTTCTCAAAAAAGTTATTCCTCAAAAGGGAACTACGAAGCTGTCTGCATTGGTGGATATCGGTCGGGTGGACGAGAATGATATTTTGCCGCGGAGCGAGAGCTTGCTTGATCTGATCCGGGTGGCCTGTTATGTCAAGGATGTGGACAAGGCCCTGAAACTGGTCCAGGTTTTCCATGATCGCGGTTATGAAACTACTATAAATATCATGGCATTGTCGAACGTAATGGAGAACGAACTGATTGAAGCCTTTGAAATGATTAAAGAGAGCGTCGTTGACGTTGTATATATTGTAGATTCTTACGGAAGTCTCGATTATAAAGACATGGAATATCTGGTTAATAAATTCAAAACTCATTTGCCAAATAAGCGTCTGGGTGTGCACACGCATAACAATATGCAGCTTGCTTTCTCCAATACGCTGGTAGCCGCCGATCTGGGGGTTGAACTTCTGGATGCTTCCGTATACGGCATGGGACGAGCAGCAGGGAATTGTCCGACCGAGCTTTTGGTAACTCATTTGAAAAATACCAACTACAAGCTGCGGCCGATGCTTGAGGTGCTGGAGCAACTGCTTATTCCGCTTCGCGAAAAGGAAGAGTGGGGTTATCTGATTCCATACATGATTACGGGTACGTTGGATGAACATCCCCGCTCCGCAATGGCTCTCCGGGCTTCAGATGATAAAGACAAAGCGGTCGATTTCTACGATAAATTAACTACACCTGAAGTCAGCTTTGACAATAAAAAATAACAGATTTAAGGTGAAAGTTCGGCTCGTGTGGAGCCGGGCTTTTACCTGTTATGCCTTTAATTTTAACCGCTTATGAATTTTGAATGATTTTGGTGAATATTCATGCAGTTTTTTATAATGATTTAAATTAAAAGGCAGGAATGGGTCGGTTTTTGTTGAATTGTACAACAAGCAGTTTTATAGATCATTACCTCCGGGGGTTGAACATAAATGGGAATCAGGACAGAGGAGAGAGCAACAATCATCCAGGGAGGATTCGGTTTGGCGGTGATGCTCGGTATCATCATGCTTACTGCAGGAGATTTTAACCACCCTAATGCCGCGGAATGGCTGCAAACATTGCAGCTTGTGGCCGGTTTAGTCTGCGGTGCCGTTTCTTTCGCGATTTTTACGCAAGGATGGATTTTGTTCACGGAAAAGTTGTCAAAACAGCGGCTTTACTCTGCGGTGTTATTTTCGATCCTGGGAATATTGAACGTTCTTTACACCGCTGGGATAAGCGGCATCAAGCTGTTCGGTTTGGAAACAGGACATCGCTTATCAAATGCATTTTTAATCATTTTGCACCTTTTGTGCGCTGTAGGTATGTTGAGCATTTTTTCAACGTCAGACCGGCTGGTTTCAGGCAAACATAAGATGTTCGTGTTCTCAACTACTGCCTTGGTCGGTGCGGCGGGAATCGTTTCGTTATATACATATCAGGACATTCTTCCTGCATCTTTACTTGAGTTCCATGGGCAACCTACGGTAAAAGTGGTATTTATGGCGGCTATATTGTCGCTTTATGCCGCTGGTATTGTGTCCATTCTTTATCGTCACCGCAAGGAGCGACCTAAAGCGGCTCTGACCGTAATTCGTGCTTTGCTGTTCATGATGATGGGTTTTACGCTGATAATGACCGGTACCTCCGTTGATTCCGGACTGGCTCATGTTATTGGGAGCTGGTATATCGTGATTTCCTACTATTTTGTGCTTAAGGGCGTTTATCATTTAACGATTGATGAACCGTTTCGCGGCCAACAGGCATTCGAAGCGCAAATGAAGCGTATGGCTTATCATGATGACCTCACAGGTCTTCCTAATTTAAGACGAATGAAAGAGACGCTTGGTGCGATGCTGACGTCCCAAGGGAAGGAAACGGTACGGACAGGGGTTGCGGTTATAAATATCGACCGGTTTAAAGCGATAAACGATTCTTTGGGCTACAGTGCTGGAGATAAGCTCTTGATGGAAGTTGGGGAGCGATTGAACGGATTGTGTCTGCCTGGGGAAGAGGTCTTCCGGATGGGGGAAGACGAATTCGCCGTCATTTTTTCTAATCTCAAGGAAATAAGCGATATAGAATTGCGTGCAGAACAATTGCTCGTATCGGTGGATCCCTCGGTTTTGATTGATCAAACCGAATACCACATTTCCTTAAGCATGGGGCTTTCCATTTATCCGGAGGACGGAGAGTCCGTTGACCAAATGATCCAGTATGCGGATATGGCGGTTCACCATGCTAAAGAGCATGATCAGGTATTCATCCGCTATACGGAAGTGATGAAGAAGCTTACCCAATCCAGAGTGGAATTGGAGAACGATATGCGCAAAGCTCTGGATCGGGATGAGTTCTTTCTGGAATATCAGCCGCAGTTCAGCCTGCTTACAGGTAAGATGGTTGGTATGGAAGCGCTGGTCCGCTGGAACCATCCCAAACGGGGACTGCTTCCGCCCAATGAGTTCATTCCTTTGGCTGAAGATTCCGGACTGATCGTTCCGCTTGGCGAATGGGTGCTGAGAACGGCCTGTCAGCATAACAAGAAGTGGCAGCTGGAGGGATATGAACCGGTCTGTATTTCGGTGAATTTGTCTATGCGCCAGTTCCGTCAGTACAATTTGGCTGACAAGGTCGATGCGATTTTGGGAGAGGTTGGCCTAGAGGCCAAATATTTGGAGTTGGAAGTCACGGAGAGCATGACTTTTGATATCGATACGGCCTTGAACCAACTTCAAAGCTTGAAGCGGCTCGGGGTACATATTAGCATTGATGACTTTGGAACAGGCTATAGCTCGCTCAACTACTTGAAAAGCTTGCCGATCGACCGTCTGAAAATCGACCGTTCCTTTGTGAAAGAAGTTATGCTTGATGGAAATGATGCCGCGATTGTCTCCACCATCACGACGATGGCGCATCATTTGAAGCTAAAGGTTACTGCGGAAGGCGTCGAGAGTGAGGAGCAACTTGAATTCCTTAAGGGGCAAAACTGTCATGAAGGCCAAGGGTACTTGTTTAGCAAGCCCGTTCCGGCACGAGTGCTAGAAGATCAGTTCCTTAGCCGGCTTGCCGGCTAAGGAACACTAAGGAATACTAATTCAGAAAAAGTTATTGCAACGCAAAAAGAAAAGTGATATATTATATTTTGTCTTCACGAGCGGAAATTGTTTAAAAGTGAAGCTTCGGGACGTAGCTCAGCTTGGTAGAGCACCTGGTTTGGGACCAGGGGGTCGCATGTTCAAATCGTGTCGTCCCGACCATATTTATTTTATTTCGATGGATTCTGATTTCACTCAATATGCGGGTGTAGTTCAATGGTAGAACTCCAGCCTTCCAAGCTGGTAGCGTGGGTTCGATTCCCATCACCCGCTCCATAATTACTACGATAAAGCTGCCGAATGGCGGCTTTTTTTGTTGCTTGCACAGATTCTGGAAGTTTGAATATGAAGCAAGTGGTTAATTATCTTCTGAACCCAATTCACATCAGGAGGTAATTGATATGGCTCAAAAAATAGTTGGCGTGTTTGCTTCAGATCAGGATGCTTCTAATGCGATTCGGGATTTACAAAGACTTGGATATGATTCGAACGATATTTCAGTCATAGGGAAAAACAAAGATGATATCAATTCCATTCATGACGAGACCGGAACTAAGGCACCGGAAGGTATTGCTTCCGGGGCGGCCACAGGAGGTATACTGGGCGGCGTAGCCGGCTTGCTCGCAGGTCTCGGGGCACTCGCTATTCCCGGAATCGGCCCCATCATCGCTGCCGGACCGATCGCGGCAACATTGACGGGGGCTGCTGTAGGTGCCGGAGCCGGTGGGCTGGTAGGCGGGCTGGTAGGTCTTGGAATTCCTGAGGATGAGGCGGAAGAGTACAATAGCTTTGTCAAGCATGGCCGCATTCTTGTAATGGTGGATGCGACCGACGCGCAGGAAGGACAGGTTTATCAGGTATTCCGCGATCACCACTCCTTGAATGCACATAACTATCGGGATGTTAATCATCTTGATAAAGGGGTTAACCGCACCGTTGCCGAAGAAGAAGTGCGGGAAACACGTGAACCGGCAGGCGCTTTCTATCAGGAATTGGCGACGCTGGACCGTCCGCAGGATCTGACAAGAGATCTCGGCGATGAAGATCGCACGATGCGTCTTCATGAAGAACGGCTCGACATTTCGAAGAGCCGGGAAACTACCGGTGAAGTGAACCTGCGCAAAGAAGTGGTTGAAGAGCAGAAGACGATCAATGTACCGGTTAGCCGTGAGGAAGTGGTGATCGAGAAAAAGGTGATCCATGACGATGCGGCCGGCGAGCCGATCGGGCGTGACGAAACGATTCGCATCCCGGTGACGGAGGAGCGGGTAGAGGTCAATAAGCGTCCGGTCGTAACCGGCGAGGTAGAGATTCATAAACGGGAAGTTCAGGAAACCGAACAGGTAAGGGATACTTTGAAGAAGGAAGAAGCCCGACTGGATCAGACCGGTAACCCTAGAGTCCAAGGGGATTCGAAGCTCGACTAATTGCTTATTATCGGTATGACGGTGAATTCCAGTTAAATAACATAAGGAAAGGACAGCCATAGGCTGTCCTTTCGCATTTTCAAGGGGCGATGACAATGGTTTATTTGCTTCCGGCCGGGATGATGCTTTTAACCCGTCCCACCTGACCGTCTTGAAGCCGGACCTTGATCCCATGGGGATGATTCGGCGAGTTGGTCAGAATATCCTTGACGATGCCGCGGGTAAGCCGTCCGGTGGGTTGATCTTTTTTTAGCACGATATCGACGGTTAGACCCAGGGCAATATTACTGCGTACAGTTCCGTTCATAAGGGGTAAATTCTCCTTGGTGTTGGATTTGAAGGCTTAGTAAAAGTTAACCTTTACGATACCACAAGATCCATGGGAATCCAACGATCTGCGAATCCGAGAGTTTTGAAAGGGAACAAAGCCGCAGCAAGTCCGGTATCTGCCGACAAATGATGACTGCAACGGCTTGCCATTGAACGAAACTTTGCATATAATATCAGAAGATAAGTCAAAAAGTAAATGCAGTGATGGAGAAGAGTAGGCAGAAGCCTCCTTACAGGGAGGAGACGTCGTTGATTGAGAGCGTCTCTACGGAATCAGGCTGCTGAAGTTCGCTCTGGAGCAGTTCCTTGAACCCCGCTTAAAACCGGAATTCGGCAGACGGCGGTGCAGTAGAGGATACCGGCTGCGGCCCGTTATGCCGATAAAGTGAGAATCTTTTTCCCCGGGAGGTACGTTTTAGGACTTACCGGCAGGTGATTGTGGAGATTCTAACAAGGGTGGTACCACGGTCTTTTCGTCCCTTTCCGGGAGAAGAGGCCTTTTTTGTTGTTACGATCATGAATGGTTTACGAAGCTTAAGGAGGAATTGTCGATGAAAGAACGTTTGGAGGCACTCAAACACGAAGCGATGGAGCAGCTTGGCAAAGCGGCTGATGCGATTCATCTCAACGACCTGCGGGTCAAGTATCTGGGTAAAAAAGGAGCTCTCACCGAGATTCTGCGCGGTATGGGTGGCCTGAGCGCCGAGGAACGGCCATTGATCGGCCAAGTGGCCAATGACGTGCGCGGTGCAATCGAGGGGTTAATTGAAGAGAAACAGAGCGCTTTTCAGCGTCAAGAAACCGAGAGCCGGCTCGCAGCCGAGAAGCTGGATGTTACCTTGCCAGGACGCCCGCTTAAGCAGGGGGCCGTACATCCGCTGAATCAGGTTATTCAGGAGATTGAGGACATTTTTATCGGGATGGGATACCGGATTGCGGAAGGTCCTGAAGTGGAGACGGACTATTACAACTTCGAAGCATTAAATTTGCCGAAGAACCACCCTGCCCGTGATATGCAGGATTCCTTCTATTTGACTGAGGACTTGTTGATGCGCACCCAGACCTCTCCGGTTCAGGTTCGTACGATGGAAGCGATGAAGGGGGAAGTTCCGATCAAGGTCATTTGTCCGGGGCGCGTATTCCGCCGCGATGACGATGACGCGACTCATTCCTTCCAGTTCCATCAAATTGAAGGTCTGGTCGTCGGCAAAAGAATTCGCATGAGCGATCTCAAGGGAACATTGCTGGAGTTCACTCGCAAAATGTTCGGGGAGCACACGCAAATCCGCCTACGTCCAAGCTTCTTCCCGTTCACCGAGCCGAGCGTCGAGGTTGACGTTACTTGCGTGAAATGCGGCGGAAACGGCTGTCGGGTCTGCAAACATTCCGGTTGGCTGGAGATCTTGGGCAGTGGGATGGTTCATCCTCGGGTGCTGGAAATGAGCGGATACGATCCGGAACAATACAGCGGTTTTGCGTTCGGAATGGGCGTGGAGCGGATCGCGATGTTGAAGTACGGCGTCGACGACATCCGTCACTTCTATAATAATGACCTGCGTTTCCTGCAGCAGTTTGCCAGAGTATAGGCCACGGATAAGGAAGGGGAATTAACATGAAAGTATCAACCGAATGGTTATCACAATATGTTTCGCTAGAAAATGTGGATATTCCGCAGCTTGCCGAGATGATTACTCGTTCCGGCATCGAAATCGACTCGGTCGAGAATCGGAATAAAGGGGTCACCAAAGTTGTAGTCGGATTCGTAAAGAGCAAGGAAAAGCATCCGGATGCCGATAAATTGAACGTCTGCATCGTCGATGCCGGCCAGGAAGAAGACCTGCAAATCGTTTGCGGCGCGAAAAACGTGGATGCCGGGCAGAAGGTGCCTGTGGCACTTGTCGGAGCGAAGCTTCCGGGCGGACTGGAAATCAAGAAGGCAAAACTTCGCGGCATCCCTTCACAAGGCATGATTTGTTCAGCCAAAGAGCTTGGCTTGAACGATAAATTGCTCCCTAAGGAACAGCAAGAAGGAATTCTTGTCCTGCCTGAGGACAGCGAGATTGGAACGCCGATCGCGAAGCTGCTGCATCTGGATGATCAGGTGCTTGATTTTGATTTGACACCGAACCGTTCGGATTGCCTCAGCATGCTCGGTGCTGCTTATGAGGTTGGCGCGATTCTGGGCCGGGACGTATTGCTTCCGCACCCTGAACAAGACCTCATCGAGGTAGCTGAACCGGCACAGAGCCGGATCGCGGTGAAGATGGAATCGCCGGATTTGTGCAGCCGGTATGCGGTCCGATATATTTCGGGCGTAAGCATTGGCGTTTCACCGCTTTGGCTGCAAAGTCGTCTTATGGCGGCAGGCATCCGGCCAATCAATAACATTGTGGATATTACGAATTATGTCATGCTGGAATACGGACAGCCGCTTCATGCATTTGACGCCGACAAAATTGCCGGAAACACGATCGGTGTGCGCACGGCAAGAGAAGGGGAGACCCTGGTTACTTTGGACGGACAAGAGCGCAAGCTTGAACCAGGTGCGCTGCTGATTGTGGATGGAGAGGACCGTCCGGTAGGATTGGCTGGCGTAATGGGCGGACTTGATTCCGAAGTGACTGAATCCACTACGAACATCGTGCTGGAGTCGGCTAAGTTCGACGGCGGTTCCGTCCGCAAAACTTCTCGCCAACTCGGTCTTCGTTCCGAGGCTTCACAGCGCTTTGAGAAGGAGGTAGATCCTTCCAGAGTGCTTCCGGCTCTGGACCGGGCTGCTTCCCTGATGGTTGAAATCGCTGGAGGAAGAACGCTGCAAGGCATAGTTCAGTCCGTAACAACTGAAGCGCAAGAGCATACTATTGCTCTATCATTGGATAAATTGAATGCTTATCTGGGGACGGATATTTCTACCCTTGAAACGAAAGCACTTCTGATCCGTTTGCATTTTGAATGCGGCGATCTGGAAGGGAATGTACTGGAGGTTCGCATTCCGACCCGCCGGGGAGATATTACCCGGGATGTGGATCTGATCGAAGAGATCGCTCGTCTATATGGCTATGACAATATACCTGTAACGGCGATTGAGGGGCCGACTACGGTCGGCGGTTACAGCAAACCGCAAGCATTGCGGCGGTCGCTGCGCAACCTGCTCGTTCATGGCGGGTGGCAGGAGACGATGGGCTATTCCTTCATCCGCGAAGGGGCTGCAGGCAAGTATCCGGCACCCGGGGAAGGCGGACTTGAAGTCAAGCTGGCTATGCCGATGAGCGAGGACCGCAGCGTACTCCGCG